>CAMVPV010000148.1 GCA_947169455.1 uncultured Clostridia bacterium
GTTTCTGTATCTGATCGATCTGACGACTGTTCACGGTACAGAGGTGTTCAATATCAGGGTGAATAATACGTGTGAACACCTCAAAGAGTTTCTTGGCAGGGTCGATGACCTCATTTTCTGAGTTTCCGTCAGATATGCGGGTCGGATCCCGGCGCAAAAGAAAGTGTATCTTCGGTCATACGCTCAGATCCTGCGAGATCTGTATCCGGATAGTACATATATAGCCCTGTTTCATGGGATCCGCTGCGGAGATAGAATAAACGAAGCGCCTGCGGCGAAATGCTCCGCACACCGCATATATTATAACATAATTACGCAATTTTGCAAGTAAATTTATGTGAATGGATCTGTCTTGACATTTTCCGGTATCTGGAGTATAATTGTTTCTGTTGAAATAGTATTTATCACAGAGCGGGGAGATAATTCGCTTGGAAAAGGAAAATAGGAAAACAGCGCTCTATCTAACACAAAGTGCAGTGACAGCCGCACTTTATGTTGCACTGACGCTCATATTCCAGCCGATATCATTCGGTGCCGTTCAGGTCAGGGTATCGGAGATGCTGACTGTTTTGCCGAGGTTCACCTCTGCGGCTGTTCCGGGGTTGTTCATCGGGTGTCTGCTCGCAAATATCCTCGGCGGAGCGGTCGTTATCGATGTTGTATTCGGCAGTCTTGCTACACTTGCCGGCGCGGTCATCGCATATCTGCTCAGAAAGAACCGCTGGCTCGTTCCCTTGCCTTCTGTCGTGGCAAATGCGATAACGGTGCCCTTGGTATTGAAGTACGCTTACGCTGTCGATCTTCCGCTTCCTGCGATCATATTGTATGTAGCGATCGGTGAGGTAATAAGCTGTTATATTCTCGGTGAGATATTTATTTCCGCTGTTCAGAAGCGCAAAGATATCTTTCCGAAGAAATAGGACAGTTTGAAAATAATTTATACTGGAGGAATTCAAAAATGGCAAACAGTTCAATTGCAGCGATAGTGGCTTTGACTATGCTGACATCCCCAACGGTGGCTGCGGATGTCCACAACGATGCTGCGTATGCATCTTATATGCAGGAAAGCGTTGTGGGCAGCGAGGTACTGTATGAAAAGGGAGAATTTGAGAAAGCTGATCTGTCCATGTGGACGAGCGATTCCTATGCAGCCGCACAGCTGAAATATTATGTGGAATCCGTAACCGATATCAAGAGTGCGGATTATATCCCGCCGGAGAACAGAATAGCGGTGTTTGATTTCGACGGAACACTGTTCTGCGAGACAGACCCCAACTACTTCGATTACTGCCTGCTCGAATAGCGTGTGCTCGTTCATCCCGACTACAACGACAAGGCTTCAGAATACGAGCGCGAGACTGCTCTGAAGATAAGAGAGCTCAACAAGACAGGCGTTGCAGCAAAGGGTCTGGAAATTGACCACGGCAGGTGTGTCGCTTCTGCATTTTCCGGAATGACTCTCGATGAATTCAACAGCTATATACAGAATTTCAAGAAGCGCCCGATGCCCAATTACAAGGGAATGAAGCGCGGCGACGGCTTCTATCAGCCTATGGTACAGGTAGTTAAGTATCTCCAGGCTAACGGATTTACAGTATATATCGTAAGCGGAACGGACAGGTTCATTGTTCGCGGTATCATGGACGGCGCTCCGATAGATATCCCGCCGCGTCAGATAATCGGTTCTGATGAGACGCTTGTGGCTACCGGTCAGAACGGCGAGGACGGTCTTACATATTATTACGCAAGTGATGATGAGCTCGTTCTCGGCGGTGATTTTATCGTCAAGAACCTCAAGATGAACAAGGTAACTGTTATTGCCCAGGAAATAGGCGTACAGCCTGTTCTTTCCTTTGGCAACAGCACAGGTGATTCCAGTATGGCAGAATATGTCATCACTAACAACAAATATAAGAGCCTTGCATTCATGCTCTGCTGTGATGATACTGAGCGTGAGAACGGAAATATCGAGAAAGCCGACAAGATGTACGGCCTCTGTGAAGAACACGGCTGGATACCTATCTCCATGAAGAACGACTGGACTACTATTTACGGTGATAAGGTAACATACAAGGGAAATAAGAACTGATCTGCCGATATACCTGCGCAGTATAACAAGCAGCAGCCCCGTTTCATTTGACCGGAACGGGGCTGCTTTTTATTTGAATTTTACACGGACGATGTTCTTGCTGTCATATATGTATCCTGTCTCTGAAGCGAGCTTCTTTATCATCCTTGCAGAAAGCTCGTCTCCGTCGGTGAACGGGTCGTAATGCTCGCCGCCGTAGGTTATCGTCATTTCTGAGGAATCATCAGCTTCAGAATGTTCGATGAGCACATTCACCGGGATATCTGATTTGTTGTAATCGAGGTATTCCATTATATTCTGCGAGATGAGCTCCTCAAACGCCAGTTCAAGGTTGCGCATGGTCTTGGGCGCGATAAGATTATCCCTGCAGAACTGCTCGATCTGTCCTAAAAATCCGATATAGTCGAAATCACGCGATACGATATCAAGTGAAAGCTGTTTCAGCCGTCTGATGAATATGCGCGTCTTTTCCCTCAGCGGATTTTCAAATATCTGCTCCGGAGTGCCATCCTCGTAGATGCCGCCCTCATCCATATAGAAAACGCGGTTGGATACGTCGCGCGCGAACTTCATTTCGTGCGTTACGATCATCATCGTCATGCCTTCCTTGGCGAGGTTCTTGATAACAGACAGGACTTCGCCCACCATGGTCGGATCGAGTGCCGAGGTCGGTTCGTCGAACAGGATAATCTCAGGGTGCATTGCTATCGCACGCGCGATAGCTACGCGCTGTTTCTGTCCGCCGGAAAGCTCATCCGGGAAGTTGTTCGCCTTTTCGGCAAGCCCGACACGCCGGAGAAGCTCCATAGCTTCCTCGCGTGCCTTGTCCTTCGGAGTTTTCAGCAGATTTACCGGTGCAGACATAACATTTTCAATGACAGTCAGGTTTGCGAAGAGATTGAACGACTGGAAGACCATTCCCATTTTGAGCCGCACCAGTGAGATATTGCATTTCGGGTCGGTAATAACCTCGCCATCGACGGTAACTGTACCGGAGGTCGGCTCTTCAAGCTGATTGAGACAGCGCAGCAGCGTCGATTTACCGGTTCCCGAAGGACCTATCACCGAAATGATATCACCCTTGTTGATCTCTACACTAACATCTTCGAGCGGAGTGACGTTCGGGTATTCCTTGCGAAGATGTTCTATCTTTATCATGCTAAATTAACGGCACCTCTTTTCTTTGTTTTCGGATCGATACGATCGAGGATGAATTTCAGTATTGCAGCTATTATCCACGCAAGTACAAAGTAGATCACAGCAGTCGCAATAAGCGGGAAGAAAGCTTCGTAGGTGCGGCTGCGTATGATATCGCTCATTTTGGTGAGATCCTGTATCGCTATGTAGCCGACTACCGAAGTGCTTTTCAGCAGGGAGATTATCTCGCCCTTATACACCGGAAGGAATCTCACTGATGCCTGCGGGAATATGAATTTGAAGAAAGCCTGATTTTCGCTGAAACCGAGTGCGAGCGCTGCTTCGCGCTGACCGCCGTCGATGCTTTCTATCCCGGAACGCATTATCTCGGATACATAAGCGCCGAGATTGAGCGAAAAGCCTATTACAGCCACCCATACAGCTTCTATACCGGATTTGCCGAAAATAACGTAGTATAGTATCATCAGCAGGACTACGATAGGCGTACCCTGCAAAAGCTTTACGTAGATGTTTGAGATGATGCCTGCGAGAACACTGTCCGTTCTTCTGAACATACAAACAAGAAATGCGAGTATCGTTCCGAAGATCGTTGACATGACAGTGATGAGCGATGTGGTGCCGATGCCCTGAACTATAAGCTTCCAGCGTTCCTCGCGTATGAAGTTCTTCTCAAAGCTGTCGGCAAGCCCTTCAAAGAAGCCTCTGGATACCTCGGCAGTTTCTACGGAGACATCTGTTTCCTTGATGATATCCGATCTTCTTGCGACTATGTTTATGCCGCCCCAGTTGTAGGGAACAGAGAAGTTGACGCTCTCTTTTCTTTCGTCCGTTATCACGATATCGGACATTACAAAATCGAATTTTCCTGAAACAAGTCCGGGTATCATACCTGCTGTATCAACGAGGACGATGTCTATGTCATATCCGTATTCGCGGCAGAAGCGTACAGCGATATCGGGGTCAGTGCCTGCAATGTTTCCGCTGGCAATATAGGAGACAGGCATCTCGTCACCGCCTGTTGCAAGTACAAGTGTGCCGTTTTCGCCGGTAAGACCGCTTGTATCGACATATTCGGAACCGATATCCGCTCTTATCCAGTGGTCGTATATCTCATCGCGGGTGCCGTCCGCCTGTATCTTGTTGAGAAATTCATCAAACTGTGCTCTTATCTTGTCAGCTTTTTCTGTCTTCGGGAACATGGCACCTGTTTCAAGTATCGAGAGCGACTCCCTGATATAGTCCAGATTACTGTTTTCCGCTATCATCTGTTCAACGCTTTCCTCACCCATAAGGAAATAGTCTATCTGTCCTGCATTGAGCGCCCCTATCATATCAGAATATGAATTGAACTGGAACATTTCCGAGTCGGGAAGATATTTTGTAATGAGGTCATCGTGCATTGAACCGGTGATGACACCTGCGCGCCTTCCGTTGAACTCGGAATAATCCGCCTGTTCCGGAGAGGT
>CAMVPV010000149.1 GCA_947169455.1 uncultured Clostridia bacterium
GCAGATCGCAGGCACCCTTGAACGAAATAATCTTCTCCAACTGTTCGGCTTTGACTGCCTTACAGAGAACAGCCTTAACTATCTTCTCTGTTGTATATCACTGATCCTTGTATATACGAAGCTGTCCCAATCGTTCAGGTATTCTCCGTAGGCTATCTCGCCGAACTCGTCTGTCGTTCTTTTGAAGTAATCCTGATCGGTGATTATCACACCGTAGTCATAGCTGTGCTCGCCGCCCTTGCCGAAAAGGGTGCTGTCGGATTTTATCAGCACCATTATCTCGCTGCCCGGTTCAAGCTCGCCGTCGCAGTAATATGTCGGGACAGTAACTTGAGTCTTTCCGTCGTTCAGCAGGACGGTCACGGTATCTTCTCCCACAGACTGTACTGCGGCGAAAAAACCGATGCGCTTTCCGTACATATTCAGAGTTTCCGGATCAGTCTCGCCGCCAACACTGCCGTTGGTGACATCCACATTAAATGTCAGGCTGAGCAGTATGTCCCTGCCGTCGTTAAATCTGTATGTGGTGAACATTACGGGTGAGACCGTTTCGGGATAATCCAGTTTCCAGCCCGGTGCAAGGTCGTTCAGATCGCATTCAAAGGCTTCTTCGCTGTTGGATATCTCGCAGATGCTTTTGCCCTTGCGGGTCATGGTATAAAGCTTTTCAATGATGATCTTACGGTTTTTGTCGTAGCAGTCTGTGCCGTCATATATTTTTCCGTTGGGGGGCACGACATCACATTTGAATATTCGGGTCATATCCTCGTCCAGGGCGATCCTTGCGGTGATCTTCTCCCCAAAGCTGTTGCCGATTATCATCTCAGAAAGCACAGGCACATAGCGATCCGGCAGTGTCCGCTCATTGTCGAACCTGTCCTTTGTCATTGGTAGGGAGTATTCGTTGCCCTTGTACCAAAAGTTGAGTATGCCATCCTTGTAGGACTTGATCTCGGCTTTTATTGATATTCTTTTTTCAGCTTCGCTGCTTGTATCTGGTGTCGGAGAGCTCCCGGTTCCGGAGGCCGTTTCCGTTATCTGAATGCTGCTCACGTCGTCTGATATCTCATTTTCCGAACAGCCCGCTAAGGCAAGCATCACTGCAGCGCAGCAGAGTATAAATGCTTTTCGCATAAGTTCTCTCCTTACTGTCTCAGCTTGTTCAGATCAAATTCAAAATCTATCGAGCCGTTCTCCGCGTCAACATAGATATATCTGCGAACATCTCCGGGATCATTGTCCTCGGGGATCAGGCTGTGGGGAACGTCGATAACGAACTCCCACACCAGCCGTCCCTTGTATTCGGTGCCGGGGGCGTTGTAGGGTATGGCCTGTTCCGCAGGGAGGTCTGCATCATACTGCGGAGCAAGGGTGTATTTGAGCCCGATGCTGCCTATCTCCGGAGGGGCTTCAAAATCCGTGAAGGTGCTCTCGATGCTCCGCAGGGCGCTGGAAAGTGAGATGATCTTTTCAAGGCTCTGCCCCTCCTTCGGTCTTAACATTCCATCACCGTTTGTGAAATAGTCGATATCGGTGCCGTTTTTCATTATCAGTATTATCCGCTTGTTTGCATATCTGATTCCGGAGCCGCCGGCTTTAACGATCTGATTAAGCTCGTCCAGCTCAATGCCCTTGTAGGTCAGGTGCGCATTGAACTGCAAGGCGTTCTCGGCGTAATCGTTCTGCCTTGCAAGGACTGTCTTGACGCTGACCTTGTAATCGGGTACAAGATCGGCATAGTTTTCATCAAGCCACTTGTTTGCAGCCTCAACAGCCTCGGCAACGGAAAGCTCTGTGCCGTTTAAGCCGTATTTATCGGAGAGGTCGTCCTTCCTGTCTGCGTGGTAGATCTTTCTGACCTTTCCGCACTCTATCTGCTCTTTGAAAAGCTGTCCCTTCATAAAGCAGAGAAAGCCGTTGTCCCAGAGACAGTAATGTATCTCTTTCTCCTCGTCCCTGAATCCCGAGGTGCGGTGGGAAAAGGCTTTGCTGTAATCCCAGGAGCTCTGCTCCGGCCTGATGCCCTCAAGCTGCTCCGCATTGAAGAACCTGCTCACAAGCTCGTCCGCTCTTGCCGTGAAGCCGTCGGTCTGCACGAAATCGCACTGCATATAGTTCTCCGGCAGTCTAACATTTATCTTGTCCGACAGGGTGAAATTGCCATACTGTTCCGAAAGCGCCTTTTCAGCATCAGCCTTCAGCTCGCTCACAGGGATGCTCTCGGGCCTGGCATCGGCTGTAACGCTTATGCTGTTGTTATCTCTCTCCTCTGCCTTTGACACCACGTTCTTCGGCACATCCGCACAGCCCCCGAGCAGACATACACACAAGGCACATATCATCAGTTTTGCTGTTTTCATTTTTTGCTCCTTTCTCACAGATCGTACTCCGTCTCGCCGGTCAGCACGTCCACCTGTATGCATCTACAGGAGCGTTCATCGTCCTGCGAGTAGGCGATATCGTATTTCAGCTCCCACACAAGGCGGCTCTTGAAGGTCGTCCCGGTGTCGTAACAGCCCTGTTTCTGATCGCTGTCGGGGGAGAGGGTGTATTTCAGCCCGATCGAGCTTATCTCCGGAATGCTCCGGCCTGCCTTTTCAAACTGATCGAGGATGCTGGAGAGCGATACGGCATTTTCTATTCTCTCCTTATTGTCGGGAAGGATCATACCGCTGAGATTTGTGAACATACTTATTTCATAAGGCTTTTTCATAGTGAGTCGGAGGGTGCTGCTTGTATAGATCATCCTTGAATGATCTTCCGACAGCTTGTCTATCTCGCTTTCGAGATGCACCCCGCCGAGGCTTTTTTCCACCTCAGCCTCAAGCCGGCAGCCGCCGGTGTTATCGCAGCACACATACACATTCTTGACCTTGAAGCTGTAGTCGGGTTCGAGATATGCATAGTTCCCGTCCACCCACCTTTGGAAGAACTCCGCAGCCCCGCCCACGGTGATGCTGCCGCCGTCCAGCTCAACGCTCTCGCTCAGCCCCTCACCGCGGTCAACATGATAACACCCGACCACGTCTCCGGGTTCAAGATCGTCAAACACCGAGGGCCTGAAAAAGCACAGGAACCCGTTGCTCAACAGATAACAGTGTTCTTTCAGCTTTTCATCGTGAAAGCCTGCATTCGGCATCAACTGTACAGGGGTCACGTCCGAAATAACTTCCGAGCATTCGATGTTCACCTTTGAAAGCAGCTCTTTGTCAAACAGCTTTTCAAACACCTGCTCGTACCGCTTTTCCATACCTGCTGCCTGCACGAATGAACGCTCGTAAAGCTCCTTCGGGATATCCACGGTGATGCCCTCCCGCAGCTTTATGTTGTTGTATTTTTTGCTTAAAGCCGCCTGCGCGTCGGCTTGCAGATCGCTCACTTCCGCCGCATACAGATCGCCTACCGGGATAAGCTCGTTTTCCGGGAGTTCTCTTACAAGTGATGTATCCTCCGGGCGGTAATCGCCGCCGTAACCCCGATCAAGTCTGTTAAGCGCCGCGGGAACTCCCACAGCCACCGCCGCAGCGGTACCGAAGCCCAGCAGCTTTACGGTAATGCTCTTGCCCGTCACCTTTGCGGCGCCTGCTGCTGCGGCGTGTCCGAAGCTGGCATCGGCAGTATTGTGAAGCAGCGTTTCCATAGGCACCGCCGCAAGCAGCGCCCCGCTGCCGAAGAGCTTTTCTATCTTCCTGCGAATGACGGAACGCGCCCTGAACAGCTTGTGCTTGGCGCTGTTCTCGTTTACTCCGAGAGACTTTGCCACCTCTGCCACCGACATATCCTCGTAGTAGTAAAGTATCACCGCCGACCGCAGTTCAGGCGGCAGACCGTCTATCACGGCTTTCAGCTGCTCCCTTGTTTCTTTGTCGGAAACATAGTCCTCCGGCAGCAACAGGGGCTCCGCAAGAGAGGAGCCCTTTACGGCGCTGTCCAGCCCGGCATCGTCCCCGAAGCTCTCGGAGAGGGAGCTTTCCTTATTATATTTCACGCACTTGCTGTAAGCAACGGAATAGAGCCACCCGATAAACGATTCATCGTTTCGCAGTTCACCGATATGCTCAAGGGCAGTCACAAAGGTCTCGGAGGTTATGTCACGCGCAGCCTCAGAGCTGTCGGTGCTTCTCAAAGCAAAGAAAAACACCTTCTCCGAGAACTCGTTATACAGGGCTTCAAAGGCTGTCCTGTCCCCCGCCTTTGCCCGAGCAGCAAGAGCTGATATCTCCTTCCTGTTCATCGGCGTTTTCCTCCTTTCTTCCGAAAATGCTGCGGTGTATCTCCTCCATAACTTCATCACCGGGGAGATCGTCATACAGCGAAAGTATCTGTTTTATCAGTTCGTCAATAGTCACCGCCATATCCGCAGCTCCTTTCATCAGTTCTGTAATATATAGAGTTCTGAAAGTGAAAACGGTTTAACCCGGCGGGAAAACTTTGTAGGAATGAACAAACAGGTCTGCGCTTAATTGTGCAGATCGTCAGCTCGTTTCATATATATTGTACCATAAAAGCAAAAAAAAGAAAACAGGTATGCAGCAGAGAACAACACTTGAAACCGGCCCGGTTCACAGCCTTGTCTTGAAAAAACGGATCTTTTGTGGTACAGTGTTGATAAGAATATTCTGTTTTGAAAGGGTAAATCAACAGAGCAGATGACGTGCAGAGGCGATAGCCGCGGGTTGTGCGGTGTTGC
>CAMVPV010000150.1 GCA_947169455.1 uncultured Clostridia bacterium
GCTTGCGGGAACGATAGTGATATACTATACCTCTGTGCGCTCAGGCGTATCGACAGCAGATTACTGTGCGTTCAGCGCTGCCTACGGAATGGTATCGGGAGCATTTCTGAAGCTTTCCGGCATTGCGCTGACCGCCGCGCAGATAAAGCCTATCCTTGAAACGGCAAAGCCTCTGCTCGATGCCGAGCCCGAGGTATCAGAGGGCAAGGAAACTATCACCCGTCTTTCCGGCAGTGTGGAACTGAACAATGTTTCCTTCCGGTACAATGAGAATATGCCGCTCGTTCTGGATGATATGTCCCTGAAGATACGTTCGGGGCAGTATGTGGCGGTAGTGGGGAAGACAGGCTGCGGTAAATCCACGCTGGTGCGTCTGCTTCTCGGGTTTGAAAAGCCGCAGAGGGGAGCGGTCTATTACGACGGCAGGGATATCAACAAGCTCGATCTCCGCTCGCTGCGCCGCAATATCGGCATAGTCATGCAGAACGGCAAGCTGTTCCAGGGCGATATCTTCTCCAACATCACGATATCCGCGCCGCAGCTCACTCTCGATGATGCATGGGAAGCTGCTGAGATCGCAGGCATAGCGGATGATATACGTGCCATGCCTATGGGGATGTTCACGCTCATTTCCGAGGGACAGGGCGGCATATCGGGCGGACAGCGGCAGCGCCTCATGATAGCGCGTGCGGTAGCGCCGAAGCCCAAAATGCTGATCTTCGATGAAGCGACCTCTGCACTGGACAACATCACGCAGAAAAGGATATCGGATTCGCTCGGAAAAATGAAATGTACACGCATAGTGATAGCACACCGCCTATCGACGATAAAGCAGTGCGACCGCATCATCGTACTTGACAAGGGAAAGATCATCGAGGACGGGAAATATGACGAACTCATTGCGGAAAACGGTTTTTTTGCCGAGCTTGTCGCGCGTCAGAAAATTGATGCATCAGACTGAGAACACGATACTTGACAATCAGTGAGGGATATGGTATAATTTTATGAATATTGATTTTCGTGTCTCTGCTGCAAAATGCACATAATTACATTTTGCACAGGAGGGAATACCTTCAGACAGCACGGTGCGATTCGTCAGTTGGATCATTGCGTATCCATTTGCCGAAACAATATTATATCTGATCTGGATATGGGAGGTCATTTTATGAGAATACTTGTCACCGGCGGCGCAGGATATATCGGTTCGCATACCGTGGTATCACTGCTTGAGAACGGCTATGAAGCGGTCGTTGCAGATAATCTCGTGAATTCTTCGCGGAAAAGTATTGAACGTGCGGAGAAGATCACGGGCAGGAGCATCACTTTCTATGAAGCGGATATTCTCGACAGAAAGGCTTTGTGCGGGATACTCGACAAGGAAAAGATAGACGCCTGCATCCATTTTGCGGGACTGAAGGCAGTCGGCGAGTCTGTCGCCAAGCCGTGGGAATATTACGAGAACAATATACAGGGTACGCTCGTGCTGACAGATGAGCTCCGCAGGCACGGCGTGAAGAATATCATTTTCTCATCCTCTGCAACGGTCTATGGTGACCCTGAATTTGTTCCGATAACGGAAAAATGCCCGAAGAGATCCTGCACGAACCCTTACGGCTGGACTAAATCCATGCTTGAACAGATACTTTCCGATATCCAGAAAGCCGACCCCGAGTGGAACGTGATACTTCTCCGCTACTTCAACCCGATAGGTGCGCATAAGTCCGGACTGATAGGTGAAGACCCGAGCGGCATACCGAACAATCTCATGCCGTATATAACTCAGGTCGCGGTAGGCAAGCTGAAGGAGCTCGGCATTTTCGGGAATGATTACGATACTCCGGACGGCACCGGCGTGCGTGATTATATACACGTTGTCGATCTTGCCGACGGACACGTGAAGGCTCTCGATAAGATAAAGGAAAACTGCGGTCTGAAGATATACAACCTCGGAACAGGCAACGGCGTCAGTGTGCTGGAGCTTGTAAAGGCATTTGAGGAAGCAACGGGACAGAAGATACCGTATTCGATAAAGCCGCGGCGTGCAGGGGACATCGCGTCCTGCTACGCCTCCGCCGAACTCGCGGAAAAGGAGCTCGGCTGGAAGGCAAAATACGGCATCAGGGAAATGTGTGAGGATTCATGGCGCTGGCAGTCACTGAATCCTGACGGATACGGCGAATGAAGCATAACATGAGACGAGGAGGAACGGTATGGATAGATCATCTGCAATGGAAAAAATGAAAGCTATCGGACAGGAGCACGTTCTGAAATACTGGGACGAGCTTTCCGATGAACAGCGCGGGGAGCTTCTCGCACAGATAGAAAACACGGATTTTTCTGTGCTTTCAAGGATCGGCAGCGGTGCCGGCGAAACAAGAGGAGTGTTCTCTCCGCTTGCAGCAATGCAGCGCTCTGAAATAGTCTCCCGCGAAAAAGAACTCCGTGATGCGGGCGTTAAGGCTATAAAGGAGGGCAAGACCGCCGCTCTGCTGCTTGCGGGCGGAATGGGCACGCGCCTCGGTTCGGACGATCCGAAGGGAATGTATAACATAGGCATCACGAAG
This sequence comes from uncultured Clostridia bacterium, assembly GCA_947169455.1. The sequence goes on from CAMVPV010000150.1 coordinate 2,565, forward strand.
CCGGTGTATATATTTGAACGCATAATCAGCAATCTTCTTGATGTAGTGAAAGAGACAGATACATGGATAAGGCTCTTTGTGATGACGAGCGAGAAAAATCACGATGCCACGGTGAAATTCTTAAGGGAGAAGGATTTCTTCGGATACAGGGAAGACAGGATAGTGTTCTTCAGGCAGGATATGGCACCTGCGTGTGATTTCAGCGGCAAGCTTTATATGGAAGCCAGGAACAGGATATCCACCTCGCCGAACGGGAATGCGGGCTGGTATTCTTCGATGGTCCGTGCCGGTCTCGACAAGATACTTGTGAACGAAGGCATCGAATGGATAAATATCTTTGCGGTGGATAATGTGCTCCAGCGCATCTGCGACCCCTGCTTTGTGGGCGCGACGCTGGAGAGCGGATGTGCGACCGGTGCCAAAGTCACCGTGCTGGCAGATGTTTCCGTCGGTGCGAAGGTCGTGCGCAAGGCTGCGCCGGATGAGAAGGTCGGCGTGATGTGCCTTGAAGACGGCAGACCGTCTATAGTGGAGTATTACGAGCTTTCCGAGGATATGATGAACGCAAAGGACGATAACGGCGACCCTGCATACAACTTCGGAGTTATACTCAACTACCTTTTCCGCACGAGTGAGCTTGCGGCGGTAACGGACGACAAGATGCCCCTGCACGTTGTAAAGAAGAAGATACCGTATATCGATGAGAACGGTCAGCTTGTAAAGCCTGCTGAACCCAACGGCTTCAAATTTGAACAGCTCGTTCTCGATATGATACATCAGCTGCCGAGCTGTCTGCCGTATGAAGTCATACGCGAGAAGGAATTCGCGCCGATAAAGAACCCCACGGGGATAGATTCGGTCGAGAGCGCACGTGAACTTCTGAAAATGAACAATATCGAACTATGAACTGACAAGGCTCCGCACTTCTGCAAAAAATGCAGCGGCGCGGAGTTTTGCAGCTGCTGCGGAGGTATTCAAAATGCACAAACAGATGACCCGGGACCGCGAAACAGGGGAGAGGATCTGCCGCGCATTCAAACGGTGCGGCGGATGTCAGCTGCGTGAGCCCTATGCGGAACAGATCGAACGCAAGCAGCAAAAAGCGGAGAGGATGCTCTCGAAATATGCGCGCGTTCAGACGATGATCGAAATGGAACACCCGTACAATTACCGCTGCAAGGTGCAGAACATCTACGGACTCGACCGTTCAAAGAATATTATTTCGGGGATATATCAGTCGTCATCGCGGCGGCTGACCGCCGTTGATGACTGTATGCTCGAGAACAGGGCAGCTGCGCCGATAGTCCGCACCGTAAAGAAACGCACGAAGGATATGCGCATAACCCCGTATGATCTCTATACCTGCACGGGAACGCTGCGTCACACGCTGATACGTACCGCACAGGCGACGGGGCAGATAATGCTCGGTGTGGTCACGGCTTCGCCGATACTTCCCGCGAAGAATAATTTCGTGAAGGCTCTGCTGAAGGCGCATCCCGGGATAACGACGATAGTCCAGAACATCTGTCCGGACGGTATGCCGCTGACGCTCGGAAAGCGCAGCATCACGCTGTATGGGAGCGGATATATCGAGGACGAACTGTGCGGGTGCAGGTTCAGGATATCTCCCGCGAGCTTCTATCAGGTAAACCCTGTGCAGACCGAAAAGCTGTACGGATGTGCGGTGAAGGCAGCGGGGATATCACAGGGCACACGGGTGCTCGATGCCTATTGCGGCACCGGAACTATCGGTATAATATGTGCGAAGAACGGTGCACAGGTCACCGGTGTAGAGCTGAACAGCCATGCCTGCCGTGATGCGGTGTCAAATGCCGAACTGAACGGTCTTGAAAATATAGCATTCTTCAATGAGGACGCAGGCGATTTTATGCGCGAAGCTGCGGACAGCGGTGAAAAGTACGACGTGCTGATAATGGATCCGCCGCGTTCTGGCGCAGGCAGAGAGTTCCTTGAAAGTGCCTGCATTATGAAGCCGGAAAAGATAGTATATGTTTCCTGCGGGATAGAATCGCTGGAGCGGGATCTGCGCCTGCTTACGCAGAACGGATACAAGGTGAGGTACATTCAGCCGGTGGATATGTTCCCGCACACGGTCGGGA
>CAMVPV010000151.1 GCA_947169455.1 uncultured Clostridia bacterium
TATCTGTTTGGCTCTCACGCATTTGCTGCGCTTGTCGATATACTCCGCTCCTGTGAGGCGAAGCGCTCACAGTCGCCCGAATGGAAATATGTGCTGATAAACGGTATCGTGAATGCATCGGTAGCATTGCTGTGTATAATATTTTTAAGATCGGGAGACATAGTCGTTTATATATACAGCGCAGGACTTGTGTATTCATCGGCAGTGCGCATCGTGACATCGTTCAGGCACACCGAGATAATATATATCCAGTGAGAATGAGGAAAAAATATACAGATCTGTTGACTTTCCGCTTTTTTCGTGATATAATATATCACAGAACAGAATATTGTGGGAATGATGTTCTCCCATGCAGAGCTCTACGGGTATCTGCTGAACCGCCTTGACAAGCTGATGACTTCTGCCTTTGCGCTGAAGTTGTCGGCTTTTTTGATTATACGGAGGTATTATTATGCTGTTGTCATTGGCTCTGATATTTCTTGCGGGACTTTCCGCAGCGGCGTTATCTGATAAGATCGGTCTGCCGCGGATAATAGGTATGCTTGGCGTCGGTATAGCTGCAGGTCCATGTGTGCTTGATCTGCTGGACGTTTCCGTGCTCGGCATTTCTTCCGAACTGCGCCGCATCGCGCTTATCATCATACTGATCAAAGCGGGGCTCTCGCTTGAACTGTCCGATCTGAAAAAAGTCGGGCGCCCTGCGGTATTGATGTCATTCCTGCCCGCCTGTGCCGAGATCGTCGGCTATGTATTGATAGCGCCGTATCTGCTTGGTGTAGATCTCGTCGATGCCGCTGTGATGGGTGCGGTGCTCAGTGCTGTGTCGCCCGCTGTGGTCGTACCGCGGATGGTAAAGCTGACCGAAGACAAGATCGGCACGGGAAAAAGCATACCTCAGATGATACTTGCGGGCGCCTCCTGCGATGATATCTTCGTGATAGTATTGTTTTCAACATTTGTGACGATGGCACAGGGCGGTCCTGCCAGTGCAGCCGATCTTCTCGGCATACCCGAATCAATAGTACTTGGGGCAATGCTCGGTGCGGCATCCGGTTTGCTGATCTTTGCTGTATTTGAAGGAGCATACAAGCGCGGGAACAAGATCAGGAACAGCACGAAGGTGATCATTCTGCTCGGAGTGTCGTTCCTGCTTATGACAGTTGAAACAGCCGCAAAACCCTATGCTGCTGTTTCCGGACTGCTTGCCGTGGTCGCGATGGCGTGTGCATTGAGAGCAAAGACCGATGCGGCTGTTTCGGCGCGTTTGTCACAGAAATTCGGAAAGCTGTGGATAGCTGCGGAAGTAATACTGTTCGTTCTTGTGGGTGCGGCAGTCGATGTGAGATATACCGTCACAGCGGGGGTATCCGCGCTGCTGATGATATTCTGTGCACTTGTTTTCAGGGCAGCCGGGGTCTTGCTGTGTATGCTCGGAACGGAGCTCAACGCGAAAGAACGTCTTTTCTGCGTGATTGCTTATCTTCCAAAAGCGACCGTTCAGGCTGCGATCGGTTCCGTGCCGCTGTCGCTCGGTCTGCCGTGCGGAAAAACGGTGCTTTCGGTAGCTGTGCTCGCGATACTCATCACTGCTCCGCTCGGTGCGATAGGTATCGACAGGAGCTGCAGGCGTCTGCTTGAAAACAACGCATAAATACAGCCCGGAACAGTTCGCATCTGCTCCGGGCTGTATCTGATCAGATCCATCATCCTGCATTTTGACGGATAATATGCAATAGTTCACGTCATCCGGATCTTCAGCCGGTATCACTCAAAGTTGAGCATAGTAGAGAACCCGGTCAGCTTGAACACTTCCATAATGGTATCATCGGCATTTGTGATGACCATTTCGCCGCTCTTCATCATCGTTTTGTGTGCGTACAGAAGTACACGAAGCCCTGCTGAGGATATATAGGTGAGGTCGGAAAGGTCAATGATAAGCTTTGTCACGCCTCTGAGAGATTCCTTGATCACTTTTTCAAGTTCAGGAGCTGTGTTTGTATCAAGTACTCCGTCCAGTTCAAGAGTAAGCTTTGTTCCGAGTGAAACTTTATTGATATTGATAGTCATGGTAAACCCTCCGTAAATATTCAGGAATATGATCTAACGATAGTTACAGCATATTCAAGTCTTTACTATAACATGGATATAGAATATTATACCATACGCAAAATAAAAAATCAACTCAATACCATTTATCTGATATAAAAAAAATGCACATTATATTGGTAAAAATGCCGAATTATACGATGCGGTCAAGCCTTTCTTGACATTTATATGAGAAAATGCTATAATATCAATAACAAACAACGACGGTGTTATTCAAAATATCATCCGGACAAGTATATCAACAAAATACCAGCTGCGGTACAGTCAGGATACATTGCCGGGACAAGCTCATCATGAGGTGGATAATATGAAAATTCAAGTTGAAGAAAAGGTGATCAGATTTTTACCCGAGGGAAGGATAGACGCCAGCAACTCAGGCTCATTTGAATCAGATATATTTGCAGCCTGTCAGGAGCATCCTGCTCATATCCCGCTGTTCGATATGAAAAAACTGGAATATATATCAAGTGCCGGACTGCGTGTGCTGCTTAAAGTTGTTCATAATTATGACAGAAAGCTTCGCATGGTAAATGTTTCGGATGAAGTGTATGATGTGCTGACTGTCTCCGGTTTCGTCGATGTTTTCAATGTCTATAAAGAAAATATGCCGTTAATGGGCAGTGAGCACCCTGAGGATATCATATCCGTCCGGTCTATCGACGTTTCACAGTATGAGCATACATACAGCGATGATGTTCTCGATACATATCTCACGGATGACGATACCACCATCATGCTCTATGGCGGAAATCTTTCGCTTGAAATGATAATGAAGAACAAGGCGAAATCCGAGATATCCATGAAGGCAGGCGTTCCCGTGCTCATCTCGTTCGATGTGGTATCCTGCGACGGCAGATACGGCATCGTGTATGAAAACATCAAGGATGCCGAGCAGCTGATACTCAAGATGCAGAACGACAGGGCAAATCTGTCGCACTATGCTTCCGTGCTTGCGCTCTGGACAAAAGAGATCAATTCGGTAGATATGAGCGGAGCGGAGCTTGAATCTGCAAACAGGACGATAATCCCGCTGTACAGCAGACTGAAGACCGCGAAACTGCTCACCCCCGCCGAAGCGGAAATTCTTGCAAATGTCATAAAGAATGTTCCCGATCTGGGGATGTACTGCCACAATGACCTCACTCCGCACAATATCCTCGCAAAAGGCGATGAGTATATCGCTATGGATTCATTTATGGCGGCTAAAGGACACTGTATCCACGATGTAGCCAACATAGCGTGGTACTTCAAACTGCTGCCTCAGCTCGGCGTGGATTCACAGGCAGTCGGGTTCACAGATTCCGAGAAGGAGCTTATCTGGAATACGTTCATAAGAACATACTTCGGCACAGACGATGAGGATTTCCTCTATAAAGCCGAATATCAGATACTCCAGTTCGCCTCGGCAAAATATCTGACTATGGCTGCCCTGTGGCCTGATTATGCTGACAGGAGCACTATCATGAAGCTGAAGCGCACAGCACTTTCAATGGCTGAGCCTATTACTCCGCTCTGTTTCTGATATACTTGTTTCTGCGGCAAAATGTTCATGGTATATAAAATATAATTGCCGATGGAATAAACAGTGCGCATTATATGAAAATAAGATACAAAACTCCCCGCCTTATGAGCGCTGCGCGTAAAGCGGTCGGAAAAAACTGGGCTGCTGCTTTTTGGCATCAGCCCCGTTTCGTTTTTATTTTCAGACTTCAGACTGTTCCATTTGCGCAAGGACAGCGTCGATATCCTTTTTAACGGCAAGTCCTTCGGAGAATGCTGTAGCGCCGCCCGCAGCAGTGCCGAGCTTCAGTGCATATCCCGAGCCGCCTGTCAGATACCCCGCGATGAATCCTGCTACCATAGAATCGCCTGCTCCAACGGAATTTATCAGTTCGCCCTTGCAGGCAGGGCAGAAGTGTTCCTTTCCCTCGGCGTCTATCAGCAGAGCCCCCTTTTCCGCCATGGAAACGAGCACATTCTCCGCTCCGGTATTTTTCAGGCTGCGCGCGTAGGGGAGAACTTTTTCGGGCGTGTCGAGGTCTTTTGCACCGAATATATCCGCAAGTTCATAATTGTTCGGCTTAACAAGGAACGGACGATATTTCAGCACATTCATCAGGAGATCTTTTTCGGCATCGACGACAGCCTTTATCTGTTTTCCTTCGAGGTGAGCGAGTATCTTTTCGTATATATCCCGCGGCAGCGAACCCGGAACGCTCCCGGCGAGAACTATGATATCGCCGTCCCTGAGGACGTCGAGCTTACGGAAGAATTCGTCTGCGGAACGGCTGTCGATGGCGGGACCGCTGCCGTTGAGGTCAGTCTCTGTTCCGGAGCGTATCTTTACATTTATGCGGGAAAATCCGCACGGCAGCCGGATAAAGCCGGTCTGTATGCCGGCAGCGGAAATGCCCTGTTCGATAGCATCGCCGGTGAATCCTGCGATAAATCCGAGGGCGACAGAATTCAGCCCGAGCTCGCGCAGAACGAGCGAAACGTTTATCCCCTTGCCGCCGAAGAATATCTCCTCGGAGCGCGAACGGCTCACAGTTCCGGCAACGAGCCCGTCGGTATGTA
>CAMVPV010000152.1 GCA_947169455.1 uncultured Clostridia bacterium
CCCGGATATTCCCGTTGTTTTCACCGGCGATTTAAACGATGAAGAGGGCTCCGTTATGTATAATATGGCTCTCGATTCGGGTCTGCGCGACTCAAAATTCCTTGCGGAAAAAACAATGGATTCGCTTACATATCACGGTTATTCCGCATTCACCGAATGTATAGGTGATATCCACGCCGTTCGCGGTATCTGTCATTTCGACCTCTGCGCCGCCCTTGCTCTGTACGGTCGAGGTCTTTCTGGGCTCGGGCTCCGCGTATATGAGGGACATACCCGACTGGAGCTCCTTTTTCTGAGCGGGCTTTGCCTTGGTGTTCGTGGCATTTATGGGGTTAGACCACCACATCTTGCCGGACGCCTTGTTCATGAGCCCTATCTCGGTGCTGCCGCGCTTGGTCGATTTATACAGTGCGAGCGTATCGTTCTCACAGACGAGCGCCATTGACTTCATGGCTTCCTCATCGGTGATCCATTTCTTCTTCCTGCCGGAGTCCTTTTCCTCTTCTTCCTCCTCGGCTTCCTCCTCGACTGCCTGTTCTTCCTCGGGTTCGTCATCGGAATATACCGAAAAGCTTATGGGGAGCATTATCGCAAAGCAGAGCAAACAAGCCAGAAATCTTTTGATCTTATTTCTATCGTGCATCAATGTTCACCGCCTTTGCTCAGACTCTCAGCCTGTATGACAGCTCGGTGTAGATCGACAGTATGAAGATCACTACCTGCTGGAACAGCGTGAGAAGAAGTATCAGTAAGAAGAGTATCGCTACCATGGCAACTGCGGTAAGCAGAAGCAGCGCGAGAGTTTTTCCGAAGGAGAACTGGTGTACCGCCTTCATACCGGAGATGAACAGCACCACTGTCCATGCCGTGCCGATTATCTCTATCGCCTGGATGAAGATGTACTCGTCCCTTACGAGGAAGTGTGAAAGGAACGTTCCTATAAGGTAAGCCCCCACGAAGGGTATCAGCGAATACGCCGAATTGATGAAGATGTTCTTCATCGAGCCTTCGCCGTCGAACAGGGTGCACATCGCCCAGTTCGCTATGACGAAGGTAAAGAACAGCACGAAACTCCGGAATATATACGGGACTATGTTGAACAGCTTTTCATAGGCAACATAGTACTGGAAGCCGTACATCCTGTTGTATGCAAGCTGCTGGAAGAACAGCATACATACCACGAAGAAAGCTATCTTCGGAGAGCCCGCCTTTTTCCAGCGGAGATCCTCAAAGCCCTCGAACGGGTGGAACAGAACGTGCTTTACGAATTGTCCTCTTGTAAGATCCAGCATATCCCGTCACCTCACATTCTCAGTTTGCGCAGGCGCTTTCTGCCGAGCCTGCCGCTTGCCTTCAGCTTCTTATATACTATTATGAATACTATTATGAGCACTATGAACACGATTATCGCCGTGAAGTATTTTTCAAGGAAGGCATTGCGGTAGCCCTCATACGCCTTGTTGTAGCGGTCGCGGGCGATAGCCACCTTGTAGTACTTCATCGCGTTCTTGTAGTCCTCCCTCTGGAAGAGGGCGTTTCCGATACCGATGTAAGCGCGGCGGTAGTTTCCGTCGTACTTTATGACCTCACACCACGGTCCGTATGATTCCTCATAGTATCCGTCGTTGTAGAGAGTAGTCGCCCTGGTGACTATCTCACCGAACACCGTCCGTGTGAACACCGTGATGCTGCCCTTTCTGGAATCGAGCACATACAGGTGATTATCGTATGTTTCGAGCGATACGGCGTTCCTGAACGTGCCGAGCTGCTCGCCGAGACCGCCCATAACGAACATGAGGTTCGCGAGCTTGTCATACTGGAAAACTCTTCCGTGCGCGTAGTCAAGGATATTCATCTCGCCGTTGGGACCGATGTCGATATCGGTCAGCGTTGAGCGCTTGGAGTAGAGCGAGTAGTAAGCGGGCGGCATATCACCGAAGGTAACGTCGGTAGCGCCGAGCGTTATCAGGATATTGGAGCCCTTGGGGTTCAGCTTCTTCACGGCATCCGTGGTGATATCCTGCGAGTCGGTCACCGTATAGATGAAGCCCTCGTCGTCGATATCGAAGTTGGTGAAGCCGATAGGTGTGGTCTTGGTCATTCTTGCGCGCTGTTCCTCTGTCGCAAAGGTGTTCCAGAAGGCGTTCGCTATGACCTTTGCGGTCGCCTCAACGCGGTTTGCGCCGTAGAAGCCCTTGAACTCGCCGTTTATATCGTACATTACCGCTCCCTTTGTAACGGATTTTACAACGATATACACATTGCCCGCCTTATCGACAAGCACCTTCTGCGGGTTGAAGGACAGCTCCTGCGGATATATCTCGCTGGTCGGCTTCTCGAACACCCTGTCAACATTGCCCTCGCGGTCGCACTTCAGCACGCGCGAGTTTTCTGAGTCGCATATATACAGGTTATTTGTATATTGGTCGATATACACGCCTGCAGGGGCTTTCAGCGTGAGCTTCTTGCCCTCGTAGTCAAATTCCTTCATCTCGGCGATGAAGTTGAAATCGAGATCGGTGATGACGATCCTGTTGTTTCCCTTGTCCGCGATATAGAACTGATTATCGTGGGACAGGTACAGATCGGAAGGTTCATTGAAGGAACCGCACCCGATAGTGCTGCCGTCCACGAAGTAATCGGCTGTATATCCGACCTGTGAGGGAACAGCGTCGCCCCACCTGTCGTAGCTGTACGGCTCGTATGCTTCGAGCGCGGACGCATCCACCGCTGCCAGTGACGCCGCGAGCACAGCCGCCGAAACAGCCGAAATAAGCTTTTTCAAGCCTGACATAACATTCCTCCGTTCCGCCGATATACGGCATATTCTTGCTTGCAAACCGGTCAGTCCTTCATGCCCGCGTGAGCCATAGTTTCCATGACCTGGCTCTGTGCCGCGATGAATATTGCGAGCGGGGGGATCATGAGGATAACAGCCGAAGCATATACCGCACCCTGACGTGCGAGACCTGCCGCTGCTATCTGCTGGACTACCACGGGAATGGTCTTGAGAGCCTCATCATAGACCATCGAACCGCCGTTTGCGTTCCATGCTGCCTGGAACTGGAAGATAATGATCGTCATAAGAGCGGGCTTGTTGTTGGGCATCACTATGCCCCAGCAGATCCTCAAAAGACCTGCGCCGTCGACCTTAGCCGCCTCTATCATGGCGTCGGGTATCTGGCTTATGCTCTGGCGCATGAGGAAGAGACCCATAGTGGAGGGGATAAGGGGGAGGATAAGAGCGGAGTATGTGTTTATCATCCCGAGCTTTGCCATAACGATGTACTGCATGATGTAGATAACGGTGCTCTGGAAAAGCAGGGAGATGACAACTACCTGGTTGAGGAACCTGTCGCCGGGGAACCTGCACTTTGCGAGGACGAAAGCCGCGGTCGAAGCGAATATCACCTCGAAGAAGGTAGCTACTACCGTAACGAAGATACTGTTGAATATGTTTCTGCTGAAGGGCACCCAGGAGTTGTTCGCCACCTTGAACAGATCGCGGAAGTTATCCACGGTGGGCTGCATAGCGTAGAGCTTCGGCGGGAATATGAAGAACTCATTTACGGGCTTGATGGAGTTGACTACCGAAAGGTAGATCGGGAACACCATGAACAGACCGAGGAAGGTCAGCAGCAGGAAGATGCCGATATCGTTCGTCCAGCTTTTGCCGACGCGCTTGTTCGTGCCCTTTGAGCGCTCCATGCGGCGGTGCTCTTTTTCCTTGCGCTTTCTGAGGGCTTCAAGGGCGGCGGCGTTCTCGGCTTCGCGCTGAGCCTCGATCTCGGAGGGTTTCAATTCTTTTTTCTTCATCTTGCTTTGCTCACCCCTTTAGTCCATATACTTGCCGAGTATCCTGCTGATGACGTTGTTGCACACGAGCATTGCAATGAAGAGTACAAAGCATATTGCCGATGCGTAACCCATCTCATACCTTACCCAGCCGTAGTCGAAGGCGTGTGTCATAATGGTATGCGCCTTGTAATCCGTGGAGGGGAATCCGCAGAGCATTCTGCCGACGATATCCACGGTGAAGGAGGATACTATCTGCATAACAGCCGCAAACATGAGCTGCGGTCCCATGGAGGGGATAGTTATGTGGATGAGCTCCTGCCATCTGTTGCTTATGCCCTCGATGGCGCCTGCCTCGTACATCGACTTGTCGATGCCCTGAAAGCCTGCGCGCAGAGCAAGGAAGCCCGCGCCCATCGATATCCAGAGCTGAACGATGATAACGCAGATAAGCAGGTAGTTGCCGTCGGTGAGCCACTGTATCGGTGTGGTGATGATGCTGAGATCCATAAGAATGGAATTGAGGTATCCGTAGGAGTCGCCCGAGAAGATGAGCTGCCATACGAAGTAGATATTGCCCGCCATTGACGGTGCATAGAATATCAGTGTGAACACTGTCTTCAATACGGGGTGAAGCTCATTGATGAGCCACGCGAGCAGGAAGCTGAGAGCATAGCTCAGAGGTCCCGTGAACAGTGCGAATATCAGGGTCGTTCTTATGGATTTGAGGAATACGTCGTCCTCGATGAACATCGAATAGAAGTTCTGGAGTCCTATCCATCTCGGAAAATGAGCCATATCAAAATCGCAGAAGCCCATAGGCAGCGACATTATGATAGGTATCACCGTAAACACCAGAAAAAGAGCCATGAAAGGAAGCAGCA
>CAMVPV010000153.1 GCA_947169455.1 uncultured Clostridia bacterium
GGGGTGAATTGAAAAACGTTCCGAAGGAACGTTATAGTCCATTTGTGGACTGTTTTCAAGAGGGGGACGTGGTCAACAGTATCTTTGATACTGTTGACCAGCGATAGAGGGCGTCCCCCTACCCCATAATCCTTAAGTTGTAGGTAGTGGATATAAATATCCCCCGCGGAGTTCCGCAGGGGATATTTTTCATTTACTTCTTTATCCTCACAAAGAATCCCGCATCATCCTCATGATGGATATACCCGCCGTTATTCAGCATCACCTTCAATGATGCCGTATTATCCCTGTTGACGTGCAGGTATATCTCGTCCTCCGGAATGATCTTCCTCGCTTCGCCGATCACCAGCGCAAGCCCCCGTGAACCGTACCCCTTGCCGCGGAATTCCGGCGCGATATAATACCCTATATGCCCTGAACCGTTCTCCAGCGATTCACACAGATGCTGCCGCAGATCAAACTTGCCGACAATGACATCGTCGTCCCACAGGAAATACGACGTCGCAGGAACATACCCCTCCGGCAGGCGCTCCCCGCGCGAATTTGCGATCATGCAGTCCAGCGCATCATCGAAATCCGCACGGCTTATCCCGTGATATTCATTGATATAGCCGTTCTCGTCCGCGGGAATGTCCCTCACGAACAGATACTCCTTTTCGATATCCTCCGTATCAGCGGCTTTCAGTATAAGCATGGCTTACTCCTTTTCTATCTTCATTGATCTCAGCTCAATGCCGAACTGACCGACATACAGCATTATCTTTTCAGAGGGTGCATTCAGCGAAACCGTCCTCTCCACGCCGACGTCCTTTCCGCCCGTTCCGGTAAATCCGAATACTGCGGCTATCTTTCCGCCGACGAACAGCGTACAGGGTATCTGCGCAAGCTCACCGAGTTCAGAGCTTGCCGTTACCGTCACCTTGTAATCGCCGGACTGCGCAAGCTGCAGGTCAAATTTGAGCTTATCCCCTACATGAGAGGGCATTTCCGTCAGATCGATGAGCACGCTCTCGTCTAACTCCACGGGAACAGCCCCCGTGAAATCGAACTCCTCATCTGCGGCGGGACGGTTTATGACTTCGACCTCGTATTCCTCGCCGAGCAGACGCTTCATTGCGTATGTGCCCATTGCAAAGCGGCAGATATTCGCCGCCGAACGGCAGAGCTCGCCCCTCGTCAGAGTTCCCTCCGCAAGCGCCTTTTCGGTATTGTCATTATGTGCATTGCTGTCGCCGCGCGGGCATACCATATACATATCGTTCTGTGCACGCACCATTGCCGCAAAATCATTCTTGCACTGTGCGCCGCCGCGGACATTTATATCTGCCCACCAGTCGGTCATCACGATGCCGTCAAATCCCCATTCGCCGCGGAGAATGAACGTATCAAGATCGTAATTGCCCGCCGTCCACAATCCGTTTACCGGACCGTAGGTCGTCATCACCGAATCAGCATGACCTTCCTTGACGGCTGTTTCAAATCCCTTGAGGTATATCTCACGCAGAGCACGTTCCGAGATCACATTATTCACTGAATAGCGGTTGTGCTCCTGGTCGTTGCCGCAGAAATGCTTGATGACTCCCGTCGTTCCCGCGCTCTGTATGCCCCTTACTACCGATGCTGCCATTTTTCCGGTGAGCAGCGGATCCTCGGAGAAATACTCGAAATTGCGCCCGTTGAGCGGGTGGCGGTGTATATTCATCCCCGGACCGAGCAGACAGTCAACGTTATTGACGATGAGCTCCATACCCGTGAACGAATACAGCTTCTCAACGAGCTCATCATTGAAGGTGCTTGCGAGCATGGTTCCTATCGGCAGGCTGAACGCCTTGTTGCCGCAGTCGAGACGTATACCGGAGGGTCCGTCGGCAGTACATACAGCGGGTATGCCGAAATTCCGGAGTTCTTCCGAAACGCCGCCGAATGCGGAGGTCGTTCCCGGAGTCACGAGCGGGCTGCTCAGTCCCTCGCCCCTGACGATGCAGGCGAGATCATGATCGGACAGCTGCGCGATGAATTCCTCCATAGTATTTTTGCCGGCACGCACATCAGCAAGCTTTATGCCCTTGTCGCCGGTGTATTTCATATCGGCGGGGAGCGCATCGAGCACGCGCTTTTTCTCGTCGATAGTCATTGTGGGGACTTTTTCTTTGGCGGGAACGAACTTCCCGTCACGAAGCTCCGGCTTTACGATATCGAACTCCTCAACGGGCGGCATAGCCTCGGCGAGCTGTTCAACGCAGATATCCTCATCAAGAGTGAATTCAAATATCTTTTCGGCACTGCGGACGCTGTTTCCCGCATATATGGAATATGTACCCTTTTCGAGCACCATTGCGGAGCGGAAACCGGTCTTTCCTGCGGCGTCATATGACGCAAAGCTGTTTATATCTGTCTCAAAGCTGAGAGTTTCGGAGCTGCCTGCATCGAGCAGCGAGGTCTTGCGGTAGGCTTTCAGTTCGCGTGCGGGTTTTCCGAGAACGCCCTGCGGCGCGGAAACATATATCTGCACGACTTCCTTTCCGGGATATTTTCCGGTATTCTTCACCGTTATCTCCGCTTTGACGGTGTTCCCCTCTTTATTTACCTTTCCCGCGCTTATATCAAAGCAGGTATAGGAAAGCCCGAAGCCGAAGGGATAACGCACCCTTTCGGGAGCGAATGTCTCGAACCAGCGGTAGCCGACGTAGATATCTTCCTCATAGAGATTTTTATTGTCATCCCCGAAATTCTTGTCGGATGGATAGTCGGAAAGCTCATAGGCGATAGTGTCGGGCAGCTTTCCGCAGGCACCGACCTTTCCGGTCATCACATCGGCAACGCCGTATCCGCCTGTCATTCCGCCCTGCCATACATACATCACGGCACCGACGCCCTCATCATCTGCAAAGCTCATGTCGATAAGACCGCCGGTATTGAGGATAACAGCAGTCCTTCCGAATTCCGCGCTGACCTTCCTTATCATATCTGTCTCTTCCGGCATGAGCCTGTAACCGCCTTCGCGGTCGGTGATATCGCAATCCTCACCGCCTGTCCTTCCGATTATGATGAGTGCAGCATCGGAAACAGAAGCGGCTTTCTTTACAAGTTCATCTGTGAGCGGCATTTCGGGATATGCAAGCGCGGCTTGTCCCCATATCATAGTCTTGTCGGGCGGATTTTCCTTGTCCCAGCGGGAATATATCTCCGCAAGTTCTTCATTGATAACGACCTCGCCGGATCCGCGCAGTCCCTCCATGATATCAACGACCCTGCTGACATTCACCATTCCGCCTGAGCCCGTGCCGCTCTTGTAATAGTTGTTCTGCACCCTTCCGAAAACGGAAAGGCGGCAGCCTCCGCGGAACGGCAATGTCTCGTTTTCGTTCTTCAGAAGAACACAGCCCTCTGCGGACGCGAGGCGTGCAGCTGAGATATATCCAGACCAGTCAAGTATTTTCTTTTCCATTGCAGATTGCTCCTTTATGATTATAAAATACCCCCGATATATCAAATGAAAATATATCGGGGATACTTGTCTATATGTTACATATCAGTTGATCTTGTTTCCGCATTCACTGCAGAACTTTGCACTTGTGCTTGTTATCTTGGCGCCGCACTGATCACAGAACTTCATCTTTATCGGTTTAGCGGATGCGGGTGCGGGTGCCGGCTTGGGAGTCTCGGCGGATGCAGCAGGTGCAGGCGCTGCGGGCTTCGGCGGTACGGGCGGTACTGCAGCCGCTGCGGCGGGTGCTGCGGGCTTCGGCGGTAACGGCGGTACTGCAGCCGACGCAGCGGGTGCTGCGGGCTTCGGCGGAAGCGGAGGAACAGTACCATCGACCTTCTTTATCTCGGGAACGGTTATATCCACCTTGATATTGGCTACCTTCGCCATAATCTCCTCGTTGGGTTCCTTCTTGACGGGAACGACAGGTGCGGGTCTGCCGCCGTTTGCAGAATTATCTGTTGTTGTTTCGGTCTCAACCGGCTTTACGGGAACAGGTGCAGCAGGGATCGGCTCAATGGGTTTGAGCGGCTTGATACCGCCGTTTGCGGCAACTGCCTTCTTGGCTTCTGCAGCCGCCTTTGCAGCCTTTTCAGCCTCGGCTCTCTCCGCCTCAGCCCTCAGCCTGTTCTGTTCCATTTCACGCAGCTTGGCTTCTGTCCTGCACGAATTGATATTTTCGAGCAGCGTATTCATTATGCGTGCAGCCGCTTCGATCTGGTTGTTCTTGAAGTTATGCGGAAGCTCGGTCTTTACCTCGTTGTTCTCCTCCATTATGAGAACGGGCTTTGCGAACGCGATACCCTTTTTGCCGATGAACTTGTTGATATCGGGGAGTTCCTTCTTCGTGATAAGACCGTTCTTGTTCTTGCATACCACGGTATCGAGCGTGAACACGAATCCCTCTTCGGTGTTGCCCTGCGATGCAAGATGCAGGAACACAGGCAGATCGAACTGTCCCGCCTTCACGAAGCTGTTGTTCATGTTGGTATAGTAGGTGTCGAATACCTTGGAATCGGGTGTGATGAAGTGGCTCTCGGTGAATGTATTCTCGACCATATCATTGTGGAACGCTTTCAGATAACCCTCTCTTTCAATGGTCTTCTCATGGATTATCTGATGCTCACAGTTGGCGATATAGCGTTTCTTC
>CAMVPV010000154.1 GCA_947169455.1 uncultured Clostridia bacterium
CCCCGCTTGCATCGAAGTCAGACTGCCCTTGAAGGAATCCATTGCTATCACTATTTTCATATCTTTCACCCCGCAGATACAGATATTCTTCCGAAAACAAAGCAAGCCATCCGGCAGAGAAAAGTATATCATAATTATCCCGGAGTGTCAACATTTTCCGCAGTAATTACCGGTCACACTGTTGCATTGCAGTTATTTCTTTATATTTTATCTTGATAATATAGGAAATATGTGATATAATAGGATATGCAGGTTGATCTGCAAGTCCGGGAAACGAGGTGACGTATGCATATCGGTTTGCAGCATGATACCGAGACCTTTGAGAAACTGACATAATATCAACGGATAGATCACAGATAGCGGAGGAATTACTGATGATAAGCGAAGCGATAAAAAAGATAGTTGACAAACAGGATCTTACATATTCGGAGGCTTACGCCGTTATGAACGAGATCATGAACGGTGAGACCACCCCTACCCAGAATGCAGCTTTCCTTGCGGCGCTTTCCACTAAGAGCACCAAGGCGGAGACCATCGACGAGATAACCGGCTGCGCGGCTGCAATGCGCGAACACGCGCTCCATGTGGAGCATGACCTCGATGTTCTGGAGATCGTCGGTACGGGCGGCGATAATGCAAACAGCTTCAATATTTCCACCACTTCCGCACTTACGGCGGCGGCAGGCGGCGCAAAGGTCGCAAAGCACGGCAACAGGGCAGCTTCATCAAAATGCGGCACGGCAGACTGCCTTGAAGCACTCGGCGTAAATATAAGGCAGGATCCCGAAAAGGCTGTCAGAATGCTCAACGAGACCGGTATGTGTTTCCTGTTCGCACAGCTTTATCATACGTCGATGAAATATGTCGGCAGCATACGCAAGGAGCTCGGTGTGCGCACAGTGTTCAATATACTCGGTCCCCTCACCAATCCCGCGAACGCAAAGCGCACCCTCATCGGTGTATATGATGATTCTCTCGTGGAACCGATAGCAGAGGTGCTCGTGCGCCTCGGTGTTAAGCGCGGAATGGTGGTTTACGGCATGGACAAGCTCGATGAGATATCCATGAGCGCCGAAACACTGATATGTGAATTTACGGCGGACAGTTCAAGGACATACACCGTTTCACCCGAAGATCTCGGATTTGAGCGCTGCAGCCGCGGGGAACTCGCGGGCGGCACACCCGCGGAAAACGCAGCTATCACCCGCGGCATACTCTCAGGAGAGCTGCGCGGTGCTAAGCGCAATGCAGTCCTCCTGAACGCAGGCGCCGCACTGTATATCGCCGATCTGGCAGCTTCGATGCCCGAAGGAGTAAAGCTTGCAGGAGAGATCATCGACAGCGGAAAGGCATCCGCAAAGCTTGATGAGTTCATTGCAGCTTCAAACAGAGACTGAACGCAGCACAAAAGCCGCTGCCGGGAGATAATATCCCGGCGGCGGCTTTTTCATTGTCAAGGATTCAGCGGTGTTCGCCGATGATCTTTTCCATCCATATCATATTGTACCACCTTCCGAATTTATACCCGCATCCATGGAACGTGCCGACCTTCACAAAGCCGAGATGCTCGTGGAAATGCTCGCTGTCCCTCGTAAGGTACTCATCCTCCCCGCCGGGAGGGTCACCGATGCAGGCGTACATATTCGTTATGCCCATAGCCTTCAGAGCGGGCTCCATCGCTTCATAGAGCGCCCTGCCGAAGCCGCGCCTTTTCGCGGAATGATCGAGATATATCGACAGCTCGCAGGAATGATCGTATGCGGCACGCCCGACAAATGCCCCTGCGTAGGCGTATCCCATTACCCTGCCTTCGTCCTCGGCGACGAGATACGGATATTTTTTCAGCGTTTTCCCGATGCGGGCGGTAAATTCCTCAACGGTCGGAACATCGTACTCAAAGGATATCGCAGTTTTTTCAACATAGTAGGAATATATCTCCAGCAGCCGCGCTGCATCGGATAATTCCGCACTTCTGATATTCATGTTATACCCCCGATCATTTTTCCGGCAGTTCAGAAGACGGCACCTTTTCGGGATCAGTAAATGCCGCGCGCAGCGTTTCAAGCATAACGCCGAGATCCTTTTTTCCCTCAAAATATTCTGCGATCACCGGCGCGATATGGCTGTCCCATACCTTTCCCAGCGCTTCACCGTAGTTTTTCTTTTCCTTATCGTAATACTTCCTGATATTTGCGTAATACGCCGCTCCGAGCATATACCCCCGCTCACCCGTCCTGCTTCTGATGAATCCGTTGATGTAAGCCGCCCTGTTCTTGTAATCCTCATATCTGTCACCGAGAAGGCGGTTTATTCTCATCAGTCCGAGCTGTATATCCATTATCCCGTCAGCACGCATCTCAAACTGTGCAAAATCCCTGCGCAGATCATTATTTGCAGTGCCGTTCATCGTCGCGATGATATATACGTTCGACGGTATGAAGAAACGGTCGTCCTCAGTACTGATATAGAAGGATTTCTCCGTCTGACGCGAGGAATATTTCGTTCTGATCTTCCCTTTCACACCGCGCACGGAATAGTCAAGGCAGAGCTTTGCTTCGCCGAATACCTGCGTGATGTCCGCTTCATAATTCACCGCTCCTTTTCAAGTATATCATAATGCTGTCCCACAGCATATTCCCCTTCATTATCTCACAAAGTCATAATAACATATCCGCGCAGATTAGTCAAGCATAACAGCTCCGGAAAACTCACCGGAAAGTTTAATGTACTTTTAATTCAGCTTCAATGATACAGACGGTCTTTTTCCTTGACAAAAGAGCAGGATCATGGTATTATTTATATATAAAACAAGGATAGTGAGGATAATTTCATGGAGATCATACGCGGCACTTTCAGTGAGGAAAGAGCACTTTATCACAAACAGGGCATCAGTGTGTGCGATTCCGTTTTCAATACGGGAGAATCACCTCTGAAGCACTGCACCGATATTGAGATCAGAGGCACAGCGTTTGAGTGGAGATACCCCGTGTGGTACTGCAAAAACGTTGATATGCGCGGCAGCACTCTCCGCGAGGAAGCCCGTGCGGGGATGTGGTACACCGACAGCATCTCCGTGAAGGACTGCATAATCGCGGCGCCCAAGTGTTTCAGAAGATGTGATGATGTCCTGCTGGAGAACGTGACCTTTCCGCACGGAGAGGAAACTCTGTGGGACTGCAGAAACGCAAAGCTGAAAAGCGTCACCGCGAACGGCGATTATTTTGCACTTAACGCCTCGGATATGGAGATAGACGGTCTTATGCTGACGGGGCATTACCACTTTGACGGCGTGAAGAACGTCCATATCACGAACTCGCACCTTCTCACAAAGGACGCTTTCTGGAACAGCGAGAACGTCACGGTAGAGAACAGCTTTGTCTCGGGCGAATATATCGGCTGGAACTCAAAAAACCTTAAATTCGTGAACTGCACTATCGAGAGCCTGCAAGGGCTGTGCTATGCGGAAAACCTTGTTATCGAAAGGTGCCGCTTCATGAATACCACGCTCGCGTTTGAATACTCCACGGTGGATGCGGATATCATAGGCGGCATAGGCAGCATAAAGAATCCGTCCGCGGGAATTATCCGCGCGGACAGCATAGATGAGATAATACTTGACGAGGATATGGTCGATGTTTCAAAGGTGGATATTATCATAAAGGGATAGGTGATATTCATGCGGGAAAAATATCCTGACAAAAAGAGAACGGCAAGGATATCCGTTATCATCATTATTGCAGTCACTCTGTTTCTGTCCGTGATCTACACATTATTCCTTTCCGGAACAAAACTTGCGAGATATAATTCCTATCGGCCGCTGTTCCATGTGATCGACGGTGAACTGTACTGGACAGGCAGTACGGAACTGGTGCTGGACGGCGATGTTACCGAAATGGATTTTGAAAAACTGGCGGATTTCAGAGATCTGAAAATGCTTCATCTGTGGAACGGCAAAATAGCCGATCTGTCGCCGCTTGCAGAGCTTAAAGAACTTGAAACGCTGGATATGCGGAATAATCGCATTGAAGATCTGTCGCCGCTTGCCGGACTTTCACATATACGATATCTTGATCTGGACTGCAATCTGATAGATGATATTACGCCGCTTGCGGGGCTTGAAGATCTTGAAACGCTGTTTCTGGGCTATAATCTGATAAGTGATATCACACCGCTCGCAAAGCTTCACGGGCTGAAAGAACTGTATCTGGACAATAATCAGATATCCGATATTACCGTTATTTCGGAATTGACTGATTTGAAAATACTGTTTATCAGCAGCAACAGCATATGCGATATCTCGCCGCTTGCGGAAGTCTCAGGTCTGCGGAAACTTTCTTTGTCGGATAACAGCTTATCGGAGATATCTCCGCTTGCAGAGCTTGCCGGTCTTGAATATCTGGATCTGCGGCATAACCGTGTATCTGATCTGACACCCCTTTCCGGACTTGCGGAGCTGCGCACGCTTGATCTGACTGATAACATGGTAAGTGATCTGACACCGCTTGCCGGACTTTCACATATACGATATCTTGATCTGGATGATAATTCTATAAGCGATATTTCGCCACTTTCAGAACTCACCGGACTGATATCTCTCAATCTCAGCGGAAATGAGATAAATGAAATA
>CAMVPV010000155.1 GCA_947169455.1 uncultured Clostridia bacterium
AGTTCGAGTTCTTCCAGGCCCAGCGGAGTGCCGTTTTCGTCGATGTACTCATACCTGTCCTTATCCTCAGACCCTGCCTGCGAAAGGCTTTCCTCGCGCAGGGCAATATGATATTCATACGGTGTGCCGTCCGGCATGATGATATTATCCATAACGAAAAGAAACTGCAGATTTTCGGCGCCGTGTTCACGTGCTTCGCCCGCCCGTGAGCATTTTATTATCCGGAGATCGTACATCTTCATGCACTCCTCCATATAGGCAAGCACTTTTTCAAGCGTAAATTCCCCGTATGTCATTCCGGTGTGCACACTCACGCTTGGTCTGCCGAATTTCTCGCATATCTCCGTGCTGCCCGGCACCATCCCGTATTTCTCATCTATCTCATTCTTGCGGCTCATGTCGGTGCATTCGATTATACGGCTGACATAATCGTTCTTTGAATTCAATCCCCAATTGCTCCTGTCCTGCCATCTGCTCCCGTCGATACCGTTTGCGGGCGCTGTCTTATAGAATGTGAAATGCACCTTCAGATCATTCCTGTCGGGAAGGTTCGCCTGCCATACTATCTCGCTGTCATTTTCAGACACTACCGTCAAGCTATCCACCCTGTCCTCTATTATCTGACCTATCAGCTGCTCTGCTTTCTTGTCATCGGGCAGCTTTATGTCATCCTTGTCATTT
The DNA here is from genome assembly GCA_947169455.1 of uncultured Clostridia bacterium. The sequence continues at coordinate 682 of CAMVPV010000155.1, forward strand.
ACACAGGAACAGAACATGAACGCGAGCCCAATCAGTGCCGCAGAACACTTCAGGAATTCTTTCAGCTTCATAAACTATGCCTCTTTCATTTTTTTATTATCTTTCAGTATCATCACGCCGAATACAACATAAAGCATCACCGGAACGAACTGCATCAAAGCTGATATTGTCGAGGGAAAAGCCGTCGTACTTTTGGGTAAAGCTCCCCTTTCATGAACCCGTCACGTTCAAGTTCCTCATAGACGCGCTTCGTGTTATTACTTCGGCAATTAAAATGTTTGAATTTCCGATAATACAGTTTGCAGAGATACGATTGTCGGTTATAGCTATACTCAAATTATATAATTGCCGAAGTAATAATTACGCTTATCCTCAGCTGCACAGCAAGGTTTCGCATAAAGGACAGCGGGTCGCTCTCGTTCAGTTTTCCTTCGAGTATCATCTTTTTTATCCGGTTCCCGATCTATTGCTGATGATCATATCCATGTACGTACTCCTTATTGAAAAACAGACGCACATTGTCCGGAATGTGCTTTCCGTGTTTATTTTATATATTCTATATGCACATTATATCAGGCAGATATCCGATTGTCAACAGCATATTTTCTTCCGATGCATTTTTGGTGAATATTAAGAGAAACCTACATAAAAATATGCAAACGACCGGATATACCGAAGTATATCCAGCCGTTTGCATAAATATTCAAAATATCAATCATACACAACAAGCGATTCGCATCTGTAGCCATTCAGGTTATCTCTGCCGCGGAGACCAATGAGCTCTATGATAAACATTATGCACGATACAGAAGCACCGAGCCTTTCAAACAGCTGTGCCGCTGCATTAATAGAACCTCCGGTAGCAAGCAGATCGTCGATCAGCACTACCTTCTGCCCGGCTTTCACATCATCGACATGGATCTCAAATTCTGCCTCTCCATATTCCAGCGAATACTTCTGACTGATAGTCTCACGCGGGAGCTTTCCCTTTTTTCTCACCAGGATGAGCGGCTTTTTTAATTTATACGCAAGCGGAGCCGCAAAAATAAATCCCCTTGATTCAAGTGCACCTATCACATCAAAATCGGTGTTTTCCAGCTTTTCCGCAAGCATATCGACCGCGGATGAAAATCCCTCCGGGTCGCTCAACAGAGAAGTTATATCCCTGAATATGATCCCTTTTTCGGGGAAATCCGGTATGTTCAAAATATAATCCTGCAAATTCTTCATGTTTTACCTCCAATAAAACTATATTCAATGACATTATTTCCGGACATCGGCATATCGCTTATGCCGTTACAGAGATCAATGTAATTTTTCAACGTCGGATCATTAATGTCTCCTGCTTTAAAAATTCGGCATGAGCAGCATTTCTGCACGGTTATAAATGTTCACGCCGCAGTCCGAACTGTCAAAATCTATGCTGACGAGCCGCACCTCCAGATCTTCAAGACGCCGCTGTATCGAGCTGTACAGTCCGCGTCCGCATACATGGTTCGGCATACATCCGAACGGCTGGACACACGCCACTCTACTGCAGCCCGTCATAGCGTGATTGACTATCTCCGCACCGATCAGCCAGCCGTCACCGTCATCACATATGCAGGGTATCCTGCTTTCGGCATTCTTCTTGAAATCCGTGAAGCTGTCGAAGCACAGGAACCCGTGTCCGCGTATCTCGGATATCATCATCCTCTGGACCTGCTCGATGAAGTGTGCTGCGAATTTGTAGCCCGTACTGATCACAGGTGAAAGATTTGTTAAGTGCGTGTCGATATAATACAGGATATACCACGAAAATCCGTTTATCGTGACTTCAGCGCCGCGTTTCTCAAAATGTTCCTGAAGCCTGCGATTTCCGATGGCACAGTATTTCATATACAATTCGCCAACAATGGCTACGCGGGTACGTTTGATATCACTGCGTTCAATTGCAGCAAAATCTTCGGCGATCTTCCTGAAATTCCGTTTCATATCCTGCGGTGAAAGTTCTTTGCCGTGATATATCGCCTTACGCAGGTAATTAAGCCATTTCCTGTAAACGTGCATCGTTTCGCCCCGCCTGCGCTCATACGGGCGCACCTGATTTTTCAGCAGCATGAGCATATCGCTGTACATCACCGCCGCAAGCGCCTTGAACAGGAACGCAGGTGTTATCATGAAACGCGCCTTGTCCTCCATTCCCACAAAGTTGAACGAAAGCACGGGGATATCTAAATCTGCCCGCTCCATTGCCTTGCGCAGAAGCGGTATATAATTTGAACCGCGGCAGGCATCGCCCGCCTGCGCACACAGGAATGCGCAATTCTTTACATCGTATCTCCCGCTGTGTATCGCCTGCACGAGCTGCCCTGTCATTATCGCAATTGGATAGCAGAGATCGTTGTGAACGTATTTCAGCCCGATATTCACCACACCGCGTGAATTTTTCAGCAGCACGACCCTGACCTTCCTTGATGCGAAAGCCGACCGCAGCAGTTCAAATGTTTCATCGAGCATTGCGGGGACGAATATAGTAAGTTTTTCCTTATTCTTCATAGTCTGTTTATCATTTCAGCAGAAATGCCGCTGCGCCGTGTGCGGGTATCTCAGCCGACAGCATCTCAACTCCGTCGGTCTCCGCACCCGACCAGAGCTCTCTGCATTTCACAGGTGAACAGATCTCAAGATCGGTCAGCGGGATATCGACCTTGCAGGCTTCATCTCCGAGATCAAAAACTGCAGCATACTGTCCTCCAGATGCGCATACTGCCGTCCAGAGCACGACCTCTCCGCAGGATGTCTTTCTTCTCCAGACCTGATGCGCATGACGCGAATCCTTGTTCATCGCAATGATATCGCTGTTCGTCAGGAGGCTCAGGGTCTCATCATCAAGCTTTGTCGTTTCACACCCCAGCATCAGCGGCGAACGGAAAATGCACCACAGCGTCATCATCGTGCGCATTTCCTCGAACGTGAATTTAGTCCTGTTGTCGGGGGAATAATCCTGTCTTATCGCGCCTACCGGCAGCATATCGGCATCTGCCCAGTGCCCTGCGCCGTTGTGTATCGACCACTTTTCACAGCGCTCGAACATATTGTAGAGCAGCTTCCAGTCATCCCAGAAATCATCGGTGATACGCCACATATCAGCGGTCTGCTTGTACAGCTCCGCTTTTTCGAGCAGTGCGGGTCCAGGAGAAAGACTGAGCACCATTTCTCTGCCGCAATTATGCAGGCTTTCGCTCAGCATGATGAGTTCGCTTTCCTCTTGCGGGAGCTCCCGTGCGATATCATCGCACTTCACAAAATCAACGCCCCACTCCGCATACAGCGCGAAAATGCTGTCGTAGTACTCCCTTGCGCCATCCTTTTCGGGATCTGCACCGTACATATCAGTGTTCCACGCACATATACTGTTTGTCTTGGCGATATCCCGCGCAGTCCTCTCCGAACCGAGTATCGCGGTGTTCTTATGAACAGCCTGCCTCGGTATGCCGCGCATTATATGTATGCCGAATTTCAGCCCGAGCGAATGTACATATTCCGCAAGCGGTGCAAATCCCTTGCCGCCGGCAGATGACGGGAACCTGTTCTCCGCAGGGATAACACGCGAATATTCATCAATGCATACCTCGGTGAAAGGCGAATATTCATGGGTTTTCGCGGACGGCTCATACCACTGTATATCGACCACGACATATTCCCAGCCGTACTTTTTCAGATTTTTCGCTATATAGTCTGCGTTCGCCCGCACGATATCCTCTGTCACCCCAGCCCCGTAGCAGTCCCAGCTGTTCCAGCCCATAGGCGGTGATTTGATAATGCTGCTCATAGGTATTCCTCCCCGGAAAAATATTTGCGGTGTCATTCACATTATACCAATATCCGTGAAAAAAGTCAAGCAGATAAAGATTGACTTTTGACCGGAAATCCATT
>CAMVPV010000156.1 GCA_947169455.1 uncultured Clostridia bacterium
CGACTATATTAGATATATCGACATACCGGAGGAGGAAAGGCTCAGAAGGGTGCTGAAGCGCGATACCTACATAGGCGGCGGAAAGGAGATCACGGAGAAATACGAGAAGCGTTACTTCCCCGCCGAGCGGAAATATGTCAATGAATACAGACCCGCAGCATCTGCCGACTCAGTTCTGACCGGATGACGATGACACGAATGGTCCCGGAAGTTTTTTCCGGGACCATTTTTTATATATTATGAAAAATGTTCACTATATTATTATAAAAATCACTTTACAAAATGAAAAAATTGTAGTATATTAATAAATAATAGCTATTTATGTCGGAATAAAGGGGTGTTGCTGAAATGGATATCCATAAATTGATAAATTCGATAGGCTCGACCTCGTGCGTTATGTCCGTTGCCAGGGATTATACCGGAAAAAAGGAAGATATACGCATTGTCGATGCAAATGAAGCATACAAAAAATCGATAATCCTTTCGGCAGCCGCTATCGGCAAGAATATCGAATTCGTTCCGGGCAGTCCCTATGCGGAGTATTTCCCCTCCGACCGCAATTTTGACGAGCACTGCTACCGCTGCGCCGTCCTCGGACAGCCCATGCACAGCTATGTCCATCCGGAGAGAATGGATATCTGGATAAACAATTTCATGATACCGCTCGATATCCCCGATGAAAAGAACGGATATCTGCTCTATACCAACGAGATATCTGCGACTGCCGATACGAATATCCTGTCCGACCTCTCCGTTGAGAGCACATCCTCCGTGCTGAAGACCTGCATAAAGCTGCACGGCGGCATGGATTTCGGGAACACCATGAAGGAGGTCATCACGGATGTGCGCTCACTCTGCGGTGCGAGCCACTGCTGCATACTGATGACCGATTTTGACAACGAGGAATGCTCGGTGCTCTGCGAGGACTACGCCGAGGACAATATATTCTATGACCCCGAGAACCGGCATGATTCCGGTGATGTCAATAAATATTTCTACCGCATGGCGCTTTCGTGGCGGGATATGATAGGCGGCAGCGACTGCTTCATCATACAGAACGAAAATGATATGAAGCTCACCGAAAGACTGAACCCCGAATGGTACAAGTCGCTGCGCGAGTTCAAGGTGAACAGCCTCGTGCTGTTCCCGATGTGGTACAACGACAAGTGCCTCGGATATATATGGGCGAACAATTTTGATGTGAAGAACACCCCCGTGATAAAGGAAACGCTCGAGCTCACCACCTACTTCCTCGCCTCGGAGATAGCGAACCACAAGCTGCTGAGACAGCTCAAACAGCTCAGCACCGAGGACGCGCTGACCGGTACGCTCAACCGCAACGCCATGAACAACCGCGTCGATGAGATAGTTTCCTCTCCGCAGGGAGAGTACAGTTCTTTAGGCATAGTTTTCGCGGATGTGAACGGTCTGAAGCGTGTGAACGACATAGAGGGGCACAATGCGGGCGACCGTCTGCTGAAAAATTCCGCGAAAGCCCTGCATGAGGTATTCGACGGATATGAGATATACCGCGCGGGCGGCGATGAATTCATGATAATCGCCGTGAACACCACACGCGAGGATTTCAATGCCCGCGTGAAAAGGATAAGGGACGTCACACTCAACCCCGGAAATGTCTGTTTCGCGGCGGGCGGGGCGTTCTACGAGAAGGAATTCGACATACGTACTGCGATGCACGTCGCGGACGGCAAGATGTATGAGGATAAGGAACACTATTACCGTATCTATCCCGAGATGAGATATCGGTAACAGGCAGCGGGAGCAGGGGTGCTCCCGCTGCTTTTTGCGTAATAACCGAATTTGTGATAAGTTTTTTTTGTGATTTATGTAAAATGTCATTGACAATTTGTTAATAATGTGGTATGCTTATAAAGCATACCAATATATTTTTTCGGATATGAAGGAGGAGTTTTATTTGTGTATCGACAAAAAGCGTCTGCTGTCCGTACTGACGGCGGTGCTGCTGATGATGATCGCGGTGCTGCCCGCAATGGGAACAGCGGTAAGCGCGGACGGTGATGAATATACCATCACCGGCTACAACAGGTCGGGCATCATAACCGACAAGAACGGCAATACCGTCAAGGGTATCGCGTACTGCCTTGATGCCAAGCTGGGTACCCCGGACGGCAACAGCTATTCCATGACAAAGCTTTCCGAAACGGGATATTCCGCGGAGGTACGTACAAGGCTCCAGAAGATACTTGATTTTCCCGACCAGATAAGGAGCCATTCGAGATACCTTGATAACAGGAAACAGAAGGAATATCTCTCAGATGTACAGGGCAGTGATTTCAGCGAGAGCGCGTACAATGACCGCTGGAAGCACGTCACCGATTCCGACAGCACGCTCCAGACGCTCGTGTGGGCGGTAGTTCACGATGAGAGCGAATGGCCGAAGTTCGTGAACGACAGGGGACCAAGCTATGACGGCGACAAAGAGGACAACTACTATTTCAACGAGTCAAGGCTCGGATATCATTCCGACGACCCGATAAATGACAATTATTCGCTGTGGAATATGTACTATGTCCCGATGATACAGTACATCGATGCTCTTCCCGCTTCCGGAAACGATGCGGCGTTCTATAAGGCTTCCGACAGCAGCTTTCAGAATATGCTCGGGCTGCTCCACTCACAGACCATATCGAAGATCTACATATCCAAGATAGATGAGGCGGGCAATCAGCTCGCGGGAGCGGAGTTCAGGATACTTGACAGCGAGGGCAAGGATTATACCGATGCAGTGCCGCAGTCATGGACATCGACGACGACGCCGCAGGAGGTGACCGGTCTTGCGGAGGGCAGATATATACTCAGGGAGACAAAGGCACCCGACGGATACTTCCTCCCTGCCTATGATGTAAAATTTACCGTGTCGGCAGACGGAAAGATTACCTCCGCTGTTAATGCGGGATGTTCCGAGACATCGATAATGGCAAAGAATACAAGGCAGATCGTCTATATCTCCAAGAGGGACGCCCTCAAACAGAGCGAGACAGGCTACAATGAGCTCCCCGGCGCAAAGCTCCAGATACTTGAGGACGACGGCGTTACCGTAAAGCACAGCTGGACATCGGGCGATGTCTTTGAGTTCACTGACTACACCATAGGCGATCACTATATCCTCCGCGAGACAGAGGCGCCCGAAGGGTACGCAAAGTCGGAGGACGTAAGGTTCAGGGTCAGCAGCAGCGGCGCGATAGAGCGCGATCCCGGCGGAAATTCAAGGCTGACCGACGATAACCACCTTGTGCTCATAAATGTAAGGAACAGCATCTACATCTCCAAGAGGAGCGTTACCGGCAGCGGAGAGCTTCCCGGGGCGCATCTCATGGTGAAGGACTCCGGCGGAAATATCGTGCATGACTGGACATCCTCCGATACTCCGGAGCTTATCAGAGGTCTGAAGATCAACGAGACATATACCCTGCATGAGGAATCCGCACCCGGCAAGGAGTACAACGTTGCTTCGGATACGACCTTCGTTATCAACAACAACGGAAAGGTCACCCTGACCGACCTCTCTCCCGACCATTCTACATCGATCTACTCGAGCACATCCGAATACGTTACTACCATCACACTGACGAACAAGACAGCGTATTTCATCAGCAAGACCGATATCACGGGCGAGAACGAGCTCCCCGGTGCACAGCTGTGCATATACGACGAAAACAATGACGTTTTCGATGAATGGACATCATCGGATACACCCCACAGGATAACAAGAGAGCTCAAAAAGAACAAGGACTATACCCTCAGAGAGATCTCCGCTCCCGCAGGATTTACGGCTGCGACCGATACTGTATTCAGGATAGACAGCTACGGCGTGCTGACAGTTACAGGCACGAGCGCTTCGGTAAACGGAAATACTGTTATCCTCAAAAACAAGGCAAATGTAAAGCTGGCAGTATCCAAGACCGATATCACCGGCAGCCGTGAGCTCGCAGGCGCACATCTGAGGATACTCGACAGCACGGGCAATGTCATCGAGGAATGGGATTCGTCCGCTGAGATGCACACAGTCGATACAGGCAGACTGACAGCGGGTGAGACATATACGCTCGAAGAGACGGCCGCTCCCGAGGGCTTCGCAGTCGCAGAGACGACCACGTTCACCATATCCGCAGACGGAAAGGTGACAGCGGGCGGCTCTGAGGTCACGGACGGCATCATCCTCGTAAAGGACAAACGCAACAGGATCTACGTTTCCAAGTCCGATATAACAGGCGCGGGCGAGCTTGCCGGCGCACATATACAGCTGCTCGACAATTCCGGCAATGTTGTCACCGAATGGGATTCGGCGGCTGTAAAGCACGAGATAGATATCACAGCGTTCCCCGCGGGCATATATACCCTCCGCGAGACAGTTGCTCCCGAGGGATATAACATAGCAGCGGATACCGTGTTCACACTCGGCGACGACGGAAATATCACCGTGAACGGCACCGCTGTTGAAGGAAATCATATCCTCATAAAGGACAGCATGGGCGGTCTGGCAGTATCCAAGATCGATATCACGACCCATACCGAGCTCCCCGGCGCACATCTTC
>CAMVPV010000157.1 GCA_947169455.1 uncultured Clostridia bacterium
GGGAGATTCCCGTGCTTATGCAGTCCGCGGCGATATGATCACCCGGATAACGACAGACCACACCGTTGTAAGGGAGCTCTTCGAGCTCGGTGAGATAACCGAGGAGGAAATGAAGACCCACCCGCAGCGCAATCTCATCACACGGGCGATAGGCGTCACCGAAAATCTCTCTCCCGATTACTTCGAGACAGAGGTGGATGACGACACCGTTATCCTGCTCTGTTCGGACGGACTGTACGGGTGCTGCGAGGACAGCGAGCTCGCCGGAGCGATGAAGGACAGGGAGCCCGAAGATATCCCCCGCGCGCTGATAGACCTCGCGCTTGAAAACGAAAGCAAGGACAATATCACCGCAGCGATAATACTTCCGTAAAAAATGTGTATGAACATCTGAAAGATACGGATATGCATGACAGGCATATCGGAGAGGAATGAACTTTTTACATGGACAAGAACATCGGAAAGCGGCTGGACGGACGCTATGAGATAACCGAGCTCATAGGCATAGGCGGTATGGCGGACGTTTACAAGGCGATGGATACCGTCGATAAAAAGGTCGTGGCAGTTAAGATACTGAAAAACGAATTCGCGGACAATGATGATTTCGTAAGGCGCTTCCGCAATGAATCCAAGGCGATAGCGGTGCTCTCCCACCCGAATATCGTCAAGATATACGATGTGGGCTTCACCGACAAGATGCAGTTCATAGTGATGGAATACATCGACGGCATAACGCTGAAGGAATTCATCGAGCAGCAGGGTCTTCTGAAATGGAAGGACGCGGTGTATTTCATAATACAGATACTCCGCGCGCTCCAGCACGCACATGACCGCGGTATAGTCCACCGCGACATAAAGCCGCAGAATATAATGCTTTTCCCTGACGGAACGATAAAGGTCATGGACTTCGGCATAGCCCGCTTTGCGCGTGAGGAGGGCAAGACACTCTCCGACAAGGCGATAGGCTCCGTCCACTACATCAGCCCCGAACAGGCAAGGGGCGATGTCACCGACGAAAAGAGCGATATCTATTCTGTGGGCATAATGCTTTATGAGATGCTCACCGGAAGAAAGCCGTTCGACGCGGATACGCCGGTCGCAGTAGCGCTGATGCATATGCAGAACAAGGCTCGTCCGCCGAGACAGTATAACGATGCGATACCCGAGGGTCTGGAAGAGATAGTCCTCCGCGCGATGCAGAAGAACCCCGCAAGGAGATATCAGTCCGCTTCGGAAATGATAAAGGATATCGAGGAATTCCGCAGGAACCCGTCGATAGTGTTTGAATACAACCTTGACAATGACCCGCCCCCGTCCCGCAGAAAGGCGTCCGACGGCGATATCGAGAAAACTCAGTCCTTCGACCGCTCCGGTGTTCGCAGGGCAGTTCCCGCAGACGGCGGCAGGGAAACGGTAAGAAGACCCGTGAAGAAAGCTATCCCCGATTACGATGATGATTACGATGATTACGACGACGGCGACGAGGTATCGAAATCGTCATACTTCATAGTTGCGCTGACCGCGATAGCTGCGGCGGTCATAATCGTTGTCGTTATCTTCATCGCGTGGAACATAATCGGCGTGGTAAAGCCGCCCGAGCGTCCCGTGGATACGATGCCCAACCTCGTCGGCGTGAACTATCAGGAGGCAAAATCCACCTACGCCCAGTATTTCAATATGAGCGTTGAATCGCAGGAGTATTCGTCCGAATATGATTCCGGCGTTATCATAAGGCAGGTGCCCAAGCCGAACACCGAGTTCATCATCAAGAACACCGAGGTCCAGGTCGTGGTCAGCAAGGGACCGCGTATGGTCACCGTGCAGAACGTATATGACCAGGAGAGCAATACCGCACAGAGCCTTCTGAAGCAGCAGGGCTTCAACGTTTCGATAATGTTCCAGATAAGCGACGTTGAAAAGGATACGGTCATAAAGACCGAGCCGGAGCGCAACGAACAGATCGAATACGGCTCTACGATAATAATGTACGTCAGCCAGGGTCCCGAGGTGCAGGACATCATAATGACCGACGTTACCGGTATGTATTACGATGAGGCATACGAGCTGCTCAGCGGCAAGGGTCTCAAGGTAAAGATGGAACAGCAGGACAGCAACGCCGACAAGGACGTTGTGCTTGAACAGAGCATTGAACCCGAGGACAGCTCAGGCGACCCGACGATAGTATCGCCGGGGACAGAGATCGTCCTCACGGTAAGCTCAGGCGTTCCGCCTGCCACACCCGCGAACATCACTTTTGCCGTACCCTCCGACCTCGAAGGACCGGGCACGTTCAGGGCATATATCAACGGCAGCGTTGCGGGCACCCTCAATGTGGATAACCTCGCGTATGTTTCTACGATAACTCTCCAGGTGGAGGGCTCGAAGATACAGACGGTCAATGTAGAAGCTGTCAATGCCGACAATACCATGTCCGGCAAGATAGGTGAATACGTCGTTGACTTCAACGAGGGAACAGTCACCGAGATGAGTATGAACCGCGACAAGTTCGTTGAGATATTCACATTCGTTCCGGAGCCGGAAGAACCGGAGGAGACAGAACCCGAGGAGACCGAGCCCGAAGTGGACGACGGCGGTGTTCTGGTAGATGACGATCCCGATTATACCGAGCCTGAGCCGGAACCCGAACCGGAACCCGAGCCGGAACCGGAAGAGACCACTTACGCGAACGAAGAAGCATGGTGGGAGAACATCATGAATCCGTAAACGGACGTCTCTCTGTCTGATATAGCATTTTACAGGATCCGCGGTTGTTGATCAGACGATCGCGGATTTTACGAACAACACCGTTGTTGAATGTTAAAGGAGTGAAGCGATTGCAGAATAACTCAGCGGAACACGACGGTCTGATCCTGAAAGCCGTAGGGGGTCTCTATTTCGTGGAGACCTCCTGCGGCATTTCGGAATGTAAGGCGCGCGGGATATTCCGCAAAAAGAATATATCGCCCTGCGCAGGAGACAGGGTGAAGCTTGAATGGGAAAACGACGGTACGGGCGTCATCAGCGAGATACTGCCGCGCCGCAACAGTATCATCCGCCCGCCCCTTGCGAACCTCGATATACTGGTGTTCGTGGTATCCACCTGCGAGCCCGACCCCGATTACCGCCTGCTCGACAAGTTCATCGCAGTAGCGGAGTTCAAGGGCATAGACTGCGCCGTTGCAGTGACGAAGAACGATCTGCGCAGGATGCCTGATATATCCCGTGTGTATGAAAAGGCAGGCATACGCACGCTCGTTATCGACTACGACGACCCCGGCAGCTATATGCAGGTGTATGATATGCTTGCGGGAAAGACAGGAGCTTTCACGGGGAATACCGGCGCGGGAAAATCCACCCTGCTGAACCACATCGACCCTGAGCTCAGCCTTGCCACCGGCGAGATAAGCCGCAAGCTCGGCAGAGGACGCCACACTACACGTCAGGCGGAGCTCATCAAGCTGAAAAACGGCGGATACATTGCCGATACACCGGGCTTTTCCACATTCGATACCAACCGATATGATATCATCATGAAGGACGAACTGAAAAGCTGTTTCCGCGAGTTCCGCCCCTACGAAGGAAAATGCCGCTTCCCCGACTGTGCGCATATCGGCGAGAAGGGATGCAGCGTCTGTGCAGCGGTAGAAGCGGGTGATATCCCGCGTACACGCTACGAGAGCTACCTTGCAATGTACGATGAGGCAAAGCAGCTTCATGAGTGGGAGGTGCGCGGGCGCAAATGAAATGTGTTATCTTCGGCGGTGCGGAGATATGCCGTCCCGACCGGATAAAGAGATATATCCCGGAGGAGGATATATTTGTGATTGCCGCCGACCGCGGTCTTCTGCACTGTGAACAGTTCGGCATAAAGCCGGATATCATCATGGGGGATTTCGACAGCCTTGGGGAGATCCCGGAGGGCTCGAATGTGCTGCTCGCTCCGAGTGACAAGGACGATACCGATATGCTGCTCGCGGTGAAGTATGCCGCCGGTAAAGGCATCAGCCGCGAATTCGTGATATTCGGCGGTACGGGCGGACGTATGGGGCATACGATAGCAAACGTACAGACGCTGTCATATATAAGCAGTATCGGTCTGCGTGGATGCATAGTCGGTGACACTATGCTTATGCGGACCCTCATCCCTTCGGACGGACGGGTAACGCTCACCGCTGCCCCGGATACCGGATATATCTCGCTGTTTTCACTTTCGGAAAATGCGGAGATAGTGATCGACGGGCTGAAATACAGCGGCAGGATCAGCCTGACGAGGACGTTCCCGCTCGGTGTGAGCAATGAACCTGCCGGCAAAAGCTGGTCAGCCGAAGTATTAAGCGGCGAGGTGCTTTTGATCGAGGAATATATGTAACAAAATACCTCTCTGTGTCATATTATGCAGATAGACGGCATTGCCGTATTACATAACACAGGGAGGTCTTTTTATGAAACTCATCGTTGTAAAGAGCCCACGTTTCCTCACGGGGCTGTTCAGGCTGATATTCCGCATAAGCAAGGAGGATTTCTCACAGGATCTGTAATGAAACCACTATCTACAACTTAAG
>CAMVPV010000158.1 GCA_947169455.1 uncultured Clostridia bacterium
TCAAGGATGATATAGAAATTGCCCGGCTGTTCAAAGTAGAGATCATACCGCACCTTCTCACTGCGGGCATAGCTGCGTATCTGCTCATCTATCTTATGGATATATACCTTGTACGTTTCTTTGAGATAGCTGCTGAGCTCAGCAGCATTGCGCAGACTCACGATAACTATCTGCGTATCGTGACCGGTGACCATTATCTTTAATATCTCTTCACAGAAAACACGGTACCCCGGAAGTCCTGTATTCATATCCACCTGCATCTCGGGGCGCTGGACATAGAGCACGATAAGGAATATCGTCAGTGACGTGAAGAACGACTCTATCTGGAATTTCGGGTTGAGCCACTGTATCATCACGCTCACAAGATTGATGAAATACATCGACATCAGCGATATCCATGAAGTTCTGTCAAGTGTTTTCCTGTGAAATATCAGGTATGTTACGCCCGAAAGAAGGTAAATGAATGCAAGAACATAAGTCACACTTACATACTGTCCCCGCTGATATCCTGCTTCGGGCGTTACTGTAAATACCCACCCCTTCGACACGTTCATGATCAGCATGAACAGCAGCGTCCAGTACGGCAGCATTATAAATGTTTTCAGCCACGGGTGATTTATCTTGTACCACGTTTTTGTCATGGAAATGATAAACAACAGATATGCGACATTCGTGCCGTTTCTCATGATATAGTACAGATACTCGCAGATATCCACAAGAAACAGAGGTGTGCCGTAATTCTGGAAGGTATAGTAGGTGATACAGTCTCCCAGCTCAAACAATACCGCCGCAAATGCAAACACGATGACCTCAAGGAAAAGTCTGTTCGACCTTCCCTTGGTCATTTTACGGTAAATAGTGGTGACTATTATTATCAGATATGTGGGTATAGCGCACAGATCGAAATAAAAAACTGTGGAAAACATATACTATTTCCTCGCAAAAAGCAATCCGAACGTTCCGCTGCCGCACCGTGCACAGCTTGCAGGTGAGGCCTTCTGAAGATATACATTGCTGAAATCAACGAATTCAGCCGTTATCTTTCTGATATCCTCTATCTCCTCTGACTTCATGCCCGAATATGTTATGAACAATGTGTCCTTATTGATACTGTCCGGGTCGCGCAGAAGCTTTTTGATGTATGAACGGCGTGTCTTTCCGGTATCGCCGAAGAATATCTCTCCTACTGTGAGTGAATTGTTTTTCATCTGCATAACGGGATGTGCCATGAATGTTGAAAGCAGCTTGTTGGTCTGATCGGAGATCAGACCCATGCGAAGAAGGTAATTTGTGTCGTTCAGCAGGAAGCATGACTGTATCCTTTCACGCAGCTCACCTATGAATTCCATAATATCATCCGAATCGGAAAAGGGTTCATTCTTGATCTTTGCGGCTGCTTCAAGCGCAATGATCCCCGTTCCGCTCGATACCTGACCGGAATCAACAACATCGACATTGTAGAAAGAGAGCGCTGCCTCGCTGGCATTGGCAAACCCCTCGCTCACACGCTTTGATGAGGATATGTGTATTATGTGCTGTGCCCGCGAAAGCTGCTCCGCGAAGAATTCTTCATAGTCGGAAACATCCGGCGCGCAGCCATTCACTACGATGAGTTCTTCGGTCATGCACCTTATGACCATATCGCCGTCTGTCTCGTATATATCATCGAATATGCCCTTTTCTGTAGTTACCTTGTACGGTATGACCGGTATGCCGAGCTCATCAAGCTTTTTCCGAGGCAGATCGGATATGCTGTCCGTTGTTATCATGAGCGGTACCTTGCGACTTGAATTACGCACAAGATCACCTGCACCGAACTGCATAACGCCGCTCTCCTTGATCTTCACGATATCCTCCGGAAGTACGCTCACGAGCGTTTCCTCAAGCTGTGCAGAATCAATGGGCTTGACAAGATAGGCATCAAAGCCCTCACGGCGGTAGAGCGCACGGTTCTCACTGCCGGCATTCGCTGTAAGTATCACAATGGGCGTTTCGCGGCAAAGTCCGCCCGACTGTGCCCTGACAGCGTGCATACATTCTATCCCGTCCATTACCGGCATCATGTGATCCATGAAAATGGCATCGTAATGATTTTCAAGCGTCAGCCTGAGACACTCCTCTCCGCTGACGGCAGAATCGGTGATGACCTTGGTACGCCGCAGAAGCTTCATAGCAACGAGTATGTTCGCCTTGTTGTCATCAACGATGAGTACCCGCGCCTTAGGTGCTTCAAATGTTGCGCCGCCTTTCAGCCGGCTGCCCTCGCTGTGGAAACGGTCCATGCTGAACGCACCTATCTCGGCATCCCCTGCCGTTTCCTGTTCAAGCGTGAAAACAAAAGTCGAGCCCTTGGTGTAGATACTGCTCACGGATATCTCTCCGCCGAGAAGATCTACGAGCTGCTTGACTATCGACAAACCGAGCCCTGTTCCCTCTATGTACCTGTTCTTGCTTTCATCAACGCGCCTGAATGCATCGAACAGATGCGGTATGCTCTCCTTGCGTATGCCCATTCCGGTATCCTCTACCGAATATGTTACAAGCGCCTTGTTGTTCTCAGTGCGCCTGCAGTGCACAGAAAGGGTCACACTGCCCGACTGGGTATATTTGACTGCATTGTTCAGCAGATTTATTATTATCTGCTTTATGCGCACTTCATCAGACAGTAGCTGTGCCGGCATTGTCGGGTCAACATCTATCGTGAACCTGAGCCCTTTTTTCTCTGCCATTACCGATATCATCGCAACTATTTCGGAAAGCATACTGCCCACGTCGTATATTACGGGAACGATATCCATTTTGCCCGATTCCATTTTCGACATATCAAGTATATCATTTATAAGCGAAAGAAGTATCTTTGAGGCGGAGCGGATATTACGCGCATCATCGGCGACCTCGTCGGAGATATCCTCGCGCAGTATCATCTCATCCAATCCGATTATCGTGTTGATAGGTGTACGTATCTCGTGGCTCATGCTCGAAAAGAATCTGCTCTGGGATTTGTTCAGTTCCTCTATCTTGCGGCTCTTCTCATCAGACCGCTCCATTTCCTTTTTGAGCGTAACTATCTCAAAGCCCACCATTACACTCAGTGCCGTTCCGATAAAAAGCATCGAAACGAACGAATCAACATGAGCTGCCTTCTCATCATGCATGATTATCAGATCCGGATAGTTATATGCTATCATATAGCACGCAGCCGCGACCACGATGTTCAGTATCATCAGGACGGTGCGCGCTTTTCCGTCAACTATCATGCTGACAAAAAGCATACAGAATATGAACCACATCGGTGAACCGCCGTAAATGCCGCCGCTTGTGAAAAAGGTCATGGGCAGCAGGAAGAATATCACAAGCACCGCACACATCACCGCTGTCAGCTGGAACAGCTTTGTCTTCAGTCCTATCAGGATAAGCAGGAAAAATACCGCAAAGCAAACTATTATCGTTGCCAGATCGACGATGCTCTCATTCGTGGCAATACCAACAACGGTAACAAGCACCATAGCAGTAAGGGACATCGCACCGAACAGCAGGAAGACCCTTTCGGTCATTGACTTTGATTCATCGCGTATCGCATCGAGAAGTCTTTTCATACACTGCCTCCGTATAAACGCTTATGCAAGCCCGTTTATCACCTGCATGAGCCTTCCGTATTCTTTGATGAAATCGTCGTGATCGTTCTCAATAAATGCTTCGTCACCGGATTTGGCTGCGCTCTCCAGCAGCCTTGCCTTTTCGGAAAGTCCGTCAGCACCTATGGTCTTGGCTGTACTTTTGACCGAATGGACAGTTATCGCGTAATTATGCCAATCCTTTTCACTGCGCATATCATTGAGCGTTTTTATCTTCCTGTCGTCATCGGATGCAAATTCTGAAAGTATCTCCCTGTAGAAATCCTCATCGTCCTGGCAGTAATGTATGCCCTCACCGATATCCACACCAAGCTCCTTCAGCCCGGCATAGGGGTCGGTCTGCTCCTGTATGGCTTCGTCAGGCTCTGCTGCTTCAGGTGCAGGCTGAGCTGCCATTGGGACTTCAGTCTCGTAGGATATGCGCGATGCCGGAAGTACGTGCTTCAGCACACGTTCAAACTCCGTCAGATCTATAGGCTTCTGAAGGAATGCGTCAAAGCCTTCAGAGAGGAACATTTCCTTCGCAGAGCTTACCGCATTTGCTGTGAAAGCGACTATGCACAGGTCGCTCTTGCCCCTGCCCGAATTGCTGCGCAGCTTTTTCATTGTCTCTACGCCGTCCATTTCAGGCATCATGTGGTCAAGGAACACAATGTCAAAATTCTCTGCGCCGCATATCTTTACAGCGTCAGCGCCGCTGGATGCAGTGCTGACCTCCATGCCGTACATTTCAAATATACCGCCCGCAACGCGCAGGTTCATGGGTTCATCATCTACTATGAGCACCCTCACACCGGGGCAGATCATGCGGCGGGTGTCCGTCCTGTCGCGTCCGATATCGGAAAGATTGAGGTAATACACGACCTGAGAACCGAAAACCGGTCTTTTGATAACTCGCATCCTCGGGTCGGTGATGCCATTCCCT
>CAMVPV010000159.1 GCA_947169455.1 uncultured Clostridia bacterium
TGAACAGCAGCTGTTCTGTAAAACCCGCGCCCGTAACAGAACAACAATCTGCAAAAACCCCCGCGCCTGCTATACAATAACAAACGCGGGGATACAATCACAAATACTATTCTATTAACAACGCGAAATCAGACTGCGGGTCGCCCGCTCACTTCTTGTCCGTCATGAGAGAGCATATCCTGTTGGAGAAAGCTACAGGGTCGTCGATGGGCATACCTTCGATGAGGAGCGCCTGCGTGTAGAGCAGATCGGCATAATCCTTCAGCTTGTCCTGGTCAGTCTCGTACAGTGATTTAAGCGTGCCGAATATCTCGTGATTGGGATTTATCTCCAGCACCTTCTCCGCAGATACCTTGTGCTCTGCGGCTTCGGGCATACGGTTGAGCACCTTTTCCATTTCAAGGGAGATCTGACCCTCGTTGGAAAGGCATACCGGATGCGTTTTCAGTCTTTCGGATATCTTCGCGGACTTTATCTTTCCTTCCAGTGCCTTGCCGATGAACTCGAACATATCCTTGTTCTCCTCGGCGAGCTTCTTTATCTCCTCTTTCTCCTCGGGCGTTTCAAGGTCGAGGTCGCCCGCAGAGATCGACTTGAACTCCTTGTCGTCGTAGTTCATCATCATATTTATGGCGAACTCATCGACGTTGTCGGTGAGGTAGAGTATCTCGTAGCCCTTGTCCCTGACGAGCTCGGTCTGCGGGAGAGCATCTATCTTTTCGGGTGTCTCGCCCGATGCATAGTAGATGTACTTCTGATCTTCCTTCATCCCCGAAACGTACTGTTCGAGCGATATCAGCTTGTGACCGTTTGATGATGTGAACATGAGCAGGTCGGCGAGGAGCGTCTTGTTTGCGCCGAAATCATTATATACGCCGAATTTGAGCTGTACGCCGAACGCCTTCCAGAACTGCTCATACTTTTCGGGATCGTTCTTCATCATCTTTTTGAGCTCGTTCTTTATGGTCTTTTCGATAGCCTTCGAGATAGCCTTCAGCTGTCTGTCGTGCTGGAGCATCTCACGGGAGATATTCAGCGAAAGATCGGCGGAATCGACCAGACCCTTCACGAACGAGAAATGGTCGGGGAGCAGGTCGGCGCACTTGTCCATTATGAGAACGCCGTTGGAATAGAGGCGCAGTCCCTTTTCGTAGTCCTTGGAATAGTAATCGAACGGCGCCTTTGAGGGGATATACAGCAGTGAATCGTAGGTCACCGTGCCCTCTGTCTTGGAATGGATATACTTCAGCGGTTCATTGTAATCGTGGAACTTTTCGGTATAGAACTTGTTGTAGTCCTCCGCTTTGAGCTCGTTCTTGTTCTTGCGCCAGATAGGCACCATGCTGTTGAGAGTCTCATCCTCGATGACGGTGTTGTATGCGTTGTCGGAATAATCGTCCTCGGGGGCGTCGGGCTTGCGGGAGCGCTTCTCGCAGTTCATCTTTATCGGGAAGCGGATATAGTCGGAGTATTTTCTGACGAGTTCCTTTATCTTCCACTGTTCGAGGAAGTCGGAATACTTATCGTCGTCGGTATCCTCCTTCATGAAGAGCTTTATCTCGGTGCCGGCTGTCTCCTTGTCACATTCCTCAACGGTATATCCGTCCGTGCCGGAGGATGTCCAGCAGTATGCCTTGTCCGAGCCGAACGCCTTCGAGCGCACCTCAACGGTCTTTGCGACCATGAATGCAGAATAGAAGCCGACGCCGAACTGACCGATTATGTCGATATCTTCATCACCGGGGGCATCGTTCTCGTTCTTGAACTTCAGCGAGCCGCTGTTTGCAATTATGCCGAGGTTGTTTTCAAGCTCTTCCTCGGTCATGCCGATGCCGTTATCGGTGATGGTGAGCGTGCGGGTGTCCTTGTCGGGGGTTACCCTTATCTCAAAATCGGAACGGTTCATATTCACGGAATCGTCGGTCAGTGAGCGGAAGTACAGCTTGTCGATGGCGTCGCTCGCATTGGATATGAGCTCTCTGAGGAATATCTCCCTGTGGGTATATATCGAGTTGATCATCATATCAAGCAGGCGCTTCGACTCCGCCCTGAACTGTTTGGTCTCTGCCATGTAAAACACTCCTATCTTCGATCCTGCGTTTAGCAGTATATATCTGTGACTGTTAGCACTCTTTCTTTTTGAGTGCTAAATCAAGTATATACCCGCCCGTCAAAAAAATCAAGTGGATTTATATATTGTTTACATTTTATTAATTTTTGGCAGCAATTCTTCCTGACCCGCATCACTCCGCCTGTCCGCACACAGAATCGAGCACTTCATCAAGCCGGGCAAGCACTTCGCTGTCGTCTGCCTCGGCGGAATACATCCCGAGGCAGCGGCACAGCATATCGAGCGCTTTCATCCGGTCGTACAGATGCACTTCCGCTCCCCTGCCGCCCGCCGCATTCTTCACCGAAGCTATCGCTGTCCGCTTTTCCGGCGGGAGCGAGGCGATGTCCCTCACCACAGCGCTGCTGCCGCTTATTTCGATATAATCATTTATATCGGCGGCGGCTATCGCGGAAAGGCACGCTATCACGTCGTCCCGTCCGAATTTTACAGGCTGCTGTTTTTCTTCCGCCGTCACGATGCGAAGCTCACTCGCGGGGACGACCGCAGTCTCTGTCATACACTATCAGCTCCTTTCTGCTGCACGGGCGCTACCACCTGCGCAGATGCTCCGTAAGTTCTTCCCTGTGATCGATAAGGAACGCTTTCAGACGCCTGTCGCCGCACCGCGATATTATCCTTGAACACAGGCAGTTATAGCAGACGCCGTAAAATGTGTCACTGCGGGGTACAAGCATTTCACAATCCTCGCAGCATACATATTTTTCCTCACTATGCCTTATCATGTACCGCCTTCCTTTCAATTGCATAGTGCAACCCTGACTATATGATAACACGCTTAATGCATTTTGTCAATAGCACTATGCCACAAATCGGCGCTATACACAATTTTTGCTGCGTGTTTCGGTCATCATCCACAAAAAAAGCAGGGCAGGTCGTACTGACCTGCCCTATATACTATTATATATAGTATCATAAATATCATATACTATTATAAATGCATCCGTCACGCCGGTTCTGAATCTGCGGGGTTGTTCACTATTATCACCACTGCCGCCACAAGGAAAGCTATCAGCGCCGCCGCGATCAGTCCCACGGCTGTCAGCGGAACTATCAGCTTGACGGGTATCTGTATCATGGTGCAGTACGCCCAGAACGCGAAGTACAGCGCCATGCATATCTTCACTACATCTATGAATATCATCAGCGCCATGCGGAACTGCTGTTCACCGGGCTCGGAGATATTCATGCCGCTCCTTATATGCAGAGATACAAAGTCGGAAAGCTGGAGCAGCAGGACCACTCCTGCGCCGAAGCCGCACGGATAGAGTATGTTCATCTTGGAACCGGACACGTCATAGACGCCGCCTTCGCCGAAGCGGACAATTATCTCATCCGGTATGGTCTTCCATATTATAATAAGGTATATAACGCTTGCGGCTATTGTCAGCCATGCCGCCGCCGACAGTATGATATGGAACTTCTTGAATCCGCCTGTCATAGGAACACACCCTCGTCTCTCTGTGAATTTATGGAGCACCTGTAAATTATTATACACTATATTTTCAGAGATTTCAAGTGTTTTTGGAATAATATCCGGCGCAAAATTACATCCCGCCGGCTGCACAGAAGCCCCTCTTTCCTTCACATTTCCGCATTCATATCACATCCTGCCTCTGTTCTTTCATCTCCGATTATCTAATCTGCACAAAGCAGGCAATAAAATAACGGCAAAGAAAATAAAAAATGACAACTAACGGCGTCAGTTTTTAACATTGCTTGACAAACCGGAACGGATAGGCTATAATATAATGTGACTTGAAGTTTATTTTTTTAATAAATACAGTTATTACTCCGGCATTATTACTTCGGCAATTATTTATCGATAAAATCAAATATAACATAAAGCTGTATCTATCGGAAAATGTTTTATGTTTATTATAGATATTTAATTGCCGAAGTAATATATGTCAGGTGCGGCTCTGACTGACCGCTGTTTTTTCAAAAATGATATTGAACAGGGTCTTTGTACTTTGACCGCCGGGGTAATAAGAGATCCGGAGGGATATCTTTTGGGCAGAATAGGAGAATTCTTTTCCGATCATCTCCGCGTGGTGCTGCTGGTGCTGATATCACTGGTGGGCGCCGTGATAATCGCGATCGCGGTATCGGTATTCCTCGGCGGGGACACCGACCGTTCGCTCATCATCTCGGATATTTCGGGAAATGTTTTCATAATGAAGAACGACGGGCAGATACCTGCCGTGCGCAATATGCTCGTCAGCAGCGGCGACCTTGTCGTTACCTCAGAGAACAGCACGGTCAAGCTCAAGACCGACAACGGCAAGTTCATATACATAGAACCGCTTTCAACGGTATATGTCTATTATACCAAAAAGACCAACAAGGGCAGCATCATCGTGAATATTTCGGACGGCTCGGTGCTGTGCCGGATAGATCCGAAGCTCTCCAAGAAAGAGGTT
>CAMVPV010000160.1 GCA_947169455.1 uncultured Clostridia bacterium
GCCCATGTCGTGCGGAAATATTACAGCAGCGGCGCCGATCAGGAGGATCTTATCTCGATAGGTACTATCGGGCTGATAAAGGCGGTCGGGACATACAACACCGGCAGGAGCATACGCTTTGCGACCTACGCCGCAAAGTGCATCGACAATGAAGTGCTGATGTACTTCCGCAGCCTGAAAAAGACTGCTATGGATGTATATATGGATGACCCGATAGATACCGACAAGGACGGCAACACGATGACGCTGATGGATATCATCACGATAGACGACTGCATGATAGACCGTATAGATACGCGGATAAAGTGCTCATCGCTCGCGGAGTTCATCGACGAGTGCCTTGACAGCCGCGAGAGGGAGATCATAGGGAGCAGGTACGGACTGGGCGGAAAAAAGCCCCTCACGCAGAAGCAGGTCGCGGAGAAGCTGAATATTTCGAGATCATACGTCTCGCGGATAGAAAAAAGGGCTCTCGATAAGCTGAAAAGCAAATATGACAACACAAAACTGATATGATACTGTAATGAAATATACATAAATATTCACAAATATATAGTAAATCCCCCGAAACGGCACGAAACATTTCGGGGGACTACTATTAATATCCGGAAATTATTTTTGGAAATGAACAGAAGCGTTATCTCGTTCTGGCTACATTTACGAGGTAGGAGAACTCGATCTTGTACTCATCGTCCGAATAATCATACCTTGTGAGCATATCGGAGATATCGTTGTAGCCGGAGGTGCCTGCGTATCTGCTTCCTCTGAGAAGCATACCGAACTCTGCGCAGCAGGCTGCAAAGTTGAGGTTTTTCGGGAGTTCAGCGGTATAATTGTCGAGCGTAACGGGGTATATCCAGAGCGAGCTTTCGTTTTCATCGGGCTTTTTGCAGCGGATATTTACGGTGAGCAGTTCGCTTTCGTGACCGTTTGCAAAATACTCACTTGTCTTTTCGTTCTTTTCACTGTAATTTTCCTCGTTTTCGCCGTATCTGAATTCGGGTCTGTAATCGTCATTGCCGGGACCGTTTCTCTTTATCTCATAGAGTACCGTAACGGTGCTGCCTGCGCCGACCTCGCCCGCGTCTTTGGTATCGTCGTTGAAATCGCGGTCTGCGAGTGCGCGGTTCTCATATCCGATAAGGCGGTATTCCGAAACGTTTGCGGGATTGAATTCCACCTGGAACTTGACGTCCTTTGCAACTGTTGTGAGCGTGGAGTCCATTTCGTCGATGAGTACCTTCTTTGCCTCGGAAAGGCAGTCTATGTAGGAGTAGTTTCCGTTGCCGTTGTCTGCGATAGCTTCGAGGCGGTCGTCCTTGTAGTTGCCTGTGCCGAAGCCGAGCACCGAGAGGTAGATGCCGCTGTTGCGTTCTCTTTCGATGAGGTCGGTGAGCTCTTCAACGGAGGAAGGACCAACGTTGAGGTCGCCGTCTGTTGCGAGGATAACGCGGTTGTTGCCGCCCTTGATGAAGTGCTTTTCAGCTATCTCGTAAGCGGTCAGTATGCCCGCTGCGCCTGCTGTCGAGCCGCCCGCGGAGAGGTCGCCTATCACGCGGTTGATGCGGTCCCTGTTGATGCCGGATTCGCCGTCGAGCAGGACTTCATCGCTGCCTGCGTAGGTCACTATCGAAATAGTATCGTACTCGTTGAGCTCGCCGGTGAGCATCGTGAATGCCTGCTGAACGATGGGGAGCTTGTCGCTGTCATACATCGAGCCGCTGACATCTATCAGGAACACGAGGTTTTTCGGGATATGCTCGCCGCGGAGGTGATCTTCGCGCGCCTTTATACCCACGAGGAGAAGCTGTGAATCGGGGTTCCACGGGCAGTCAGAGAGCTCGGTCGTTACGGAGAAGGGTTCGCCGGGCGCTGCATCGGGGTAATCATAATCGAAGTAGTTCAGTATCTCCTCTATCCTTACGGCGTCGGCGGGGATGTAGCTGCCGTCGGTGAGCAGCCTGCGGATATTGGTGTAGGATGCTGTATCGACGTCGGCGGAGAAGGTGGAGAGAGGATTTTCCCTTGTCGAGAGGAATTCGTTCTCGGTGATCTGTGCGTATTCCTCGGAATTGTAGTCGTACTCGGGCATCATATACATCGCTTCATCATCGTACTGTTCTGCTTCAATGTTGAAGCTGTACGTTCCTTCAGGAGCCGTTTCTCCGGCTGTCCTGTTCTCCTGCGGAGAAGCATACTGTACCTTGCCGCTGTATGAAGCATCAGCATCATCAGCATCGTAGTATTCGGCTTCAGCTGCGGGCGCCGCATCGGAGGGAGCCGCGTTTGAATGGGATGCGTTTGAGGGAGCTGCATTGCCTGAAGGCGCTTCATCTGACTTTGCGTATGTGGCAGCGGGAGCATGATTGCCGCCGTTGTCGGCAGGGGCAGTTTCTGAAGCCTTGTCGCCGCAGGCTGTGAACGAGAGAGATATCATAAGAGCGGAGAGAGCCGCGATAGTTCTTATAGTAAAATTCTTTTTCATAATATAACTTCCTTTCACTGTTTGCCGAGGTAGGCATCAAACAGCTCGCGGAGGTTCGCTTCAACGGTTATGTTGAGCCGGTCATAGAAGAAGTCGTCGGGAGCGATGAGATCATTTTCGGCGGCAGCCGAGAGATCTATGCGTTCATGTTCGCTGTTTCCGAGCTCCTTCCACCCGTTGTGGAAGATAACGTACCTTTCCGGTGTTATCTCGGTCTGCGGGGAGCTTTTGTCCGCCGCTTCAAATCCGGAGCTGTCAGTTATTTTTACGGGGATGAGATATTCGTGTCCGGTGCGGAGTATATACGCATCGCCGGAGCGTATCTCGAAGGTTTCGGGGAGAGTGAGGTCTTTGCGTGATACTGTATGAACAGGTGTCACGGTGTAATAGAATGCGATATCATCTTCAAAGATATCGGCTCTGTATCCCTCAACGATGCAGTCGAGGAAGAAGTCGGTGTTGTCAAGCACGTTCTCCTCGGAGAAGAGTGCTGTGCCTGTGTTTCCTTTCGAGGCGGATTCATAGGGGAGTATCCCCTCTGTTTCTGTCTCGGCGTAGCTTTTTGCGGAGGATATCGAAACGCTGCTGAATTCCCACCCGTCAGATGCGGGGAAGTAGAGTTCCTGCGGTCCTGCGGACTCTTCGGAGACAGCGTCTGCGTATTCTTCGCAGTAGTCATCGTAATCGTCATCGGCTTTTTCCGCGATATCATCGGTCTTTGCGCGGTCGTCCGATCTCTTTGCTTCATCGGCGGCAGCCGTTTCGGGGGAGGAGGGGAAGTTGCTTTCAGTGATAGTGTGTTTGTCATCAATGTAGATAAGCATAGGCAGTGCGGCGAACAGTATTATAACGGCAGCCGCAGCCGTGAGAAAGCTTTTTGTGAAGGTGAGGCGGGGGCGTCCGGTTTCTGTTTCGGGGATATCAAAAGCGGAGAAGTCGGTATCATCGGGGGAAGAGGGGGCATTATCGATAGCATTGGTTATCCTGTCAAAGAGAGCGTTCTTGTCTATGTCGTAGATATCATATTTTTTCATATTCAGAACGCCTCCCCCAGAATTTTTTTGAGTTTTTCCGCTGCCGTGCGGTATTTCCACGCGGCTGTGCCCTGCGGAACGGACAGTATTTCGGATATTTCCTTCAGCGTGAAGCCGCCGAAGTGTTTCAGATGAACTACCTCGCGTTCGCTTTCATCGAGCGATGAGAGTGCTTCTTTTACGCGCACGCAGTCTATCATGCTTTCCTCGGGGCTTTCCGAGGGAGCATCTTCCTCCGTGAGCTCATCGGAGGGGTGCTGTCTGCGCATATTATCGAGTGCGAGGTTACGGGCGGTAACAGCCAGCCAGCGCTTATGGCCGGCTTTGCCGCCGTCAAAGCGGATCTTTCCCTGAGATATGCCGATCCACAGCTTAACGAAATAATCGGATACGGTATCTTCCGCGTCCGTGCGGTTTCCCGTCACGGCGAGCGCCGCGGAATAGATCAGCTTGTAATATTCCGAGTAGATATCTTCAAGACCCTTCCGGTCGCCGGACTGGATCCTGCGGATACACTCTGTGAACCGCATATCGGTCATCTGACTTTATCCCCCTAACCGATGTTTAACATCGGTATTATTTCCGCCTTCATATAATACACGTAATGAGCAGGCGGATTTTATGGTAAAATATTATGAAACTTTTGTATTTATAACACAAAAACAGGGAAAAGACGAGCTTTTCCCGTTTCAGAAATTGTTGGATAAGACTGCTTCACGGACTCACAATAAAATGATCCGGACGAGTGCTATCAGAAAGAGTATTGCAAGAGCAGACTTGAATATAACTTTGAATAATAGCTTTGCGTTTTCCATAAAAATCACCTGCTTTATAATTTTGCGACCTGTATCATAAGTAAGATAAGTCCTATACAGCCGGCAGTAAGTACAGCCAGCTTACAAAGCTCAAATGCCAGTCTTAATACAGCTTTGACCATGCAAATATCACCTTTTTCATATTCATATTAATGTATAAATGATCTGAGTGCATTGTATTCAATTTAAGGATTTTGGGGAAACT
>CAMVPV010000161.1 GCA_947169455.1 uncultured Clostridia bacterium
CTGGACGGCATCAGTGATGATTCCGTCATAATGTACGACCCGAATTCCGATTTCGACTTTGCGGTATATTACCTCGATGTCGGGCAGGGTTCAAGCTCGCTGATAAAGGCAGGGAACACAACTGTCCTCATCGATGCAGGCGAGGCGGAATACGGCGGACGGGTGCTCAGTGCGATAAAAGCGCTGAAAACGGACAAGATAGATTATGTGGTGGCTACGCATCCGCACTCCGACCACATAGGCGGACTGGCAAAGGTGATCGGCGGCATAGAAGTCGATAGGATAATCGCGCCGAAGGTGCCCCCGGAAATGACGCCTACCTCATCGGTGTATGAGAATTTCCTGCTTGCCGTAAAGAACAGCAAGAAAAAGATCACCGCCGCAAAAGCGGGCACGGTGTATGAACTCGGCGCGGGCGCGGAAATGGAGATACTTGCTCCCGCCGGGGACGGATACAGCGACCTCAACGATTATTCTGTCGTGTGCAGGATAACCTACAAGGATACGTCGTTCCTTTTCACAGGGGATGCTTCAAAGGCGTCCGAGAGCGATATGATATCATCGGGGAGGGATATTTCCGCCGATGTGCTTGCAGTGGGACATCACGGCAGCAGCACCGCATCTACCGCAGCGTTCCTGAAAGAAGTCTCGCCGTCCGTCTGCATCATAAGCTGCGGCGCGGGCAATTCCTACGGGCACCCGAACGAGAGCACGGTGAAGCGTCTGCTGAAATTCACCGATAAGATCTACCGCACTGACCTTGACGGAAATATCGTCGTCTGCTCTGACGGCGAAAAGCTGTACATAAGAACCGATGAACCGTAAGGGGTGTTTGTGATGTTATCGGTCGATCGCATAGAAAACGGCATTGCTGTCGCCGTAGATGACAGCGGCAGCGTTACGGATATCCCGCCCGATATGATAGCGGGGGATGTTCACGAGGGGGATATCCTCGTGTTCGACGGCGAAAAGTATCATACGGATACACGAGCCGCGGAGCTCAGAAAAATGTATATCAGAGAGCTTGAAAAGGATCTCTGGGAATAAATGATAAGGAAGGGTTCTTGAAATGGAGAACGAGCTGTTCGGCAAGCTGAATGAAGCTATGCCTGCTCTTTCAAAGGGTCACAAAAAGATAGCGCAGTATATCATGGATCATTACGACAAGGCGGCGTTCATGACCGCCTCAAAGCTCGGAACGATAGTCGGGGTGAGTGAATCCACCGTGGTCAGGTTTGCCTCGGAGCTCGGATTTGAGGGCTATCCCGAGCTGCAGAAAGCGCTGAAGAAATACACCTGCACCAAGCTGACCACCGTTCAGCGCATGGATGTGATGAGTGATCAGCTTGCGGGCGGAGACGTCCTGAGCAGAGTAATGAACTTCGATATCGAGCAGATAAAGCGCACACTCGAGGAGACCGACCGCGACGAATTCTACCGCACTGTCGATGTGCTCTGCAATGCAAAGACGATCTACGTGATAGGTGCGAGGTCGGCATCGGTGCTTGCGAGATTTCTTGTGTTCTATTTCAATGTCATGGTGGAGAGCGTGCGCATAATCCACACGACGAGCACGAGCGAGATGTTCGAGCAGATACTCAACATCGGCGGCGATGATATCATGATAGGGATAAGCTTTCCGAGGTATTCCAAGCATACCGTCAAAGCGTTCCGGTATGCGAAGGAGCGCGGTGCAAAGGTAATTGCGATAACCGACAGCAAGGCGTCTCCGATAGCACAGAACGCCGACCATATACTTACCGCACGCAGCGATATGTCATCCTTTGCAGATTCGCTCGTTGCACCGATGAGTCTTATCAATGCGCTGATAACGGCGGTAAGCATAAAGAAGCGTGATTATGTTTCAAGCAACTACGAGCGCCTTGAACGTATCTGGGAAGAGTACGAGGTATATGAAAAATCGGACGTGAATGACGACAACTGAACGTCCGCACGGTGAATATCATGTATGACTGCATTATCATAGGCGGCGGCGCGGCGGGACTTATGGCTGCGGCAGCCGCATCGGAGCGGGGAAAGGATATCCTCATCATCGACAGGAATATGCGCCCGGGGCGAAAGCTGCTGATAACCGGAAAGGGCAGGTGCAACGTCACCAACAACTGCACCCGCGACGAATTCATGAAGAACGTCACCCACAACGGGAAGTTCCTTTATTCGTCCTATTCATCGTTCACGTCGGAGGACTGCATGGAGTTCTTTGAAGCCTGCGGAGTTCCGCTGAAAACAGAGCGCGGGAACAGGGTATTCCCCGCAAGCGACAGGTCGGAGGATATACTTTCCGCATTTGAACGGATAATCAAGGACAGGAAGATCAGGGTGAAGCGAGGAAGGGTCACGGAGATAACCGCGGAAAACGGCGCCGTTACCGGGGTGAGATGCGGCGGGGAGGCTATCGCCGCGCGCTCGGTGATACTTGCGACGGGCGGAAAGTCGTACCCGCGCACCGGCTCGGATGGCGACGGCTACGCGCTCGCATCTGCACTGGGGCATACCGTTACAGAGATTAAGCCCTCGCTGGTGCCGATAGTCACCGAGGAGAAAATCTGTGCCGACATGATGGGTCTTTCGCTGAAAAACGTCACGCTCACGGTGAAGGATACGAAAAAAGGAAAGAATATCTTCTCGGAGCTTGGCGAGATGCTTTTCACGCATTTCGGCGTGTCGGGACCTATCGTGCTGAGCGCGTCCTGTCACATGGACGGCACGGAGAGCGGGCGGTACAAGCTGCTGATAGACCTGAAGCCCGCGCTCGATGAGAAGAAGCTCGATGATAGGATACAGCGCGATTTTTCGGAAAATCCGAACCGCGACCTTATAAATTCGTTCGGGAAGCTGCTGCCGTCGAAGATGATACCGGTGCTCGTAAGGCTGTCCGGGATCGCGCCTGACCGCAAGGTGAATTCGATAAGCCGTGCGGAGCGTCATTCGCTGGTGTGCCTTCTGAAAGCATTCCCGCTGACATTCCGCGGTTTCCGCCCGATAGATGAAGCGATCATCACGAGCGGCGGGATAAGAGTGTCGGAGATCGACCCTAAGACGATGCAGTCCAGGATAGTGAACGGGCTGTATTTCGCGGGGGAGATAATAGATGTCGATGCATATACGGGCGGCTTCAATCTTCAGATAGCGTTCTGTACGGGGCACGCCGCGGGTATGTCGGTATAAACATAAGAACATCATGTAATTATTTGGCTTTTTTCATTTGATACACACATTCGTATGATATCATATCATACAAGTTAATTGTTTTAAGGGGGCTCGACGTTATGCCGAAAAGCAGGATACTGATAGTCGATGACGAAAAGATGATAAGGAATGCTGTCAAGGAATACGCTGAATTCGAGGGATTCGAGACTGCCGAAGCCGCCGACGGCATGGAGGCGGTAGAGATATGCCGCGAGAAGGATTTCGACTGCATAGTTATGGATATAATGATGCCGCGCCTTGACGGTTTCTCGGCAGTTAAGGAGATACGCAAGACCAAGCAGATACCTGTGATAATGCTCTCCGCGCGCGGCGAGGAATACGACAAGCTGTTCGGGTTTGAGATAGGTGCGGACGATTACGTGGTAAAGCCGTTCTCGCCCAAGGAGCTCATGGCGAGGATACGCGCTGTCATCAAGAGAAGCGGCGCTGTCGGACAGACCGCCGAAAAGCTCACATTTGACGGGCTGGAGATAAATATGAAGGGCAGGGAGGTCATCGTTGACGGAAAGCCCGCATCGCTCACGCTCAAGGAATATGACCTGCTTTTCTATCTTGTGAAGAACAAGGGCATAGCGCTCTCGCGTGAAAAGCTGCTCGAGGAAGTATGGGGGTATGATTTCTACGGCGACGACCGCACCGTGGATACACATATCAAGATGCTCCGCAATTCGCTCGGCGATTACCGCAGGTTCATAATAACGCTGAGGGGCATGGGCTATAAATTCGATGCATAACGGGAGATAGTATCTTGTCGCTTTTCAGAAAAAGAAGGGCGGAGGAAGTTTCGGAAAACACCTCCGTCCACGAGCATCATCATATAAAGAAACGGACGTTCCGTGAAGTCATGTTCAGTCTCCGCGTGACGGTAATGCTCTATTTCTCGATATTCATAGTGAGCATACTCGTTCTCATGTGGGCGACCTTCGTATTTTCGCTTGAACGCACCTACCGCATTTCCAAGACCAACACGATCATCAGCACCGCGAACTATATCACCGCGAATATGCAGCGCGAGGACTTCACCACCGGTTCGCTCGATTCGATAGCGCACGAGAACGATATCTGCATAGTATTGCAGGACAGCTACGGGCGCACGGTATATTCCTATGACATGATGGGCAGTAACTGCCTTATCCACGGTTCGCAGTCATTTGTGAACATACCTATGCTGAGGAGCGCGGTCGAATCGGAGGAGAGCGGGATATATTACACCACTGTCAAGAACCCTCGGTTCAATATGAGTATGCTGCTGTTTGTCATGCGTGTGGGCACCGCTGAATCGCCGAGAGGATATATCTTCATGAAT
>CAMVPV010000162.1 GCA_947169455.1 uncultured Clostridia bacterium
AATCCGGCTCGCAGCAGAGCGTGTTTCCGTAATCGAAAAGTATCATTTCGGGTGTTTTCATTTCATTCCTCCCGTTATATAAATCGGCGGTCTGCTGAAAAACAGACCGCCGTCCCCGTTCCCGCCCGCTTTTACCGGTCAATATCAAGGTAGTAAAAATGCATGATGATATGTACACTTGTGCTTTGTAGGACTTAATTGTAACAACGGGGAATCACCCCGCACTTGTCCGAGTGCTTACCGACAGTCCCCAAGCGGAGACCAATGATCTGACATTCGCCCCGATATAAAGCTCACCAAAAGATCAGATATCTATTTCTGTGTTCCAGTTTGCCGCCTGGATGTCGCCGTTTATCTTTCTCAGCTCGGCTGATATCGCGTCGGCTTTTTTCTGCATTTCACCGACATTAACGGCAGGAAGTATCTTTATCTCGGAATATCTCGCGCGTTTCGCCGAAACACTTGCGGCGCTGATAAATCTGCGGTATATTTTTTCTTTTTCGGTGAGGGTATCGCGCTTGGCAATAAGCTCGGTGATAGTGTGTTCTCCCGCCTTTGTGGCGCTGTTTGCAAGATTTATCGCCGCGATAAGCTTTTCCTGCCGCGAGATGCATTCCGCTGCTTCTTCAAGAAGTTCATCGGGAGCCTCAGCAGGCTGTTCGCCTTCCTGAACGAGTGCATTATTGCAGAGCCTTTCGGTAAGATTTGCAAGCTTTCTTTGAATGTCGGCGCGTTCCTGGAGCGCTTCCGCAAGTTTCATGCTGTCACCCCGCTATATATTCGCAGCGATAAGATCGCCCATTTCCGAGCAGGAAACAAGCGTCATTCCTTCGGATATGATATCGCAGGTGCGGTTCTTGGTGTTGAGAACGGCGTTCACGGCATTCTCAACGGCGTCAGCTTCGGCGGACATATCGAACGAGAAGCGGAGCATCATAGCCGCCGAAAGTATCGCAGCTATCGGGTTTGCCTTGTTCTGTCCCGCGATGTCCGGCGCAGAGCCGCCGCTCGGCTCGTACAGACCGAACTTAGTCTCGTTCATGCTTGCGGAGGCGAGCATACCGATAGAACCGGTTATCATCGAAGCCTCGTCCGAGAGGATATCGCCGAACATATTCTCGGTCACCATTACATCGAACTGCGAGGGGTCGCGCACGAGCTGCATTGCGCTGTTATCGACGAGCATATGCTCAACGGTCACTTCGGGATATTTTTCCGCTACCTCGTTCACTATCTTTCTCCACAGGCGGGAAGAATCGAGAACGTTCGCCTTATCGACCGATGTGACCTTTTTGCGGCGCTTCATCGCAACGTCGAACGCCTTTACCGCGATGCGCCTTATCTCGTCCTCGCTGTAAACGAGAACGTCCGTAGCAACGAGCTTTCCGTTCACTTCCTCGGTCTTTTTTTCACCGAAATAAAGACCGCCGGTCAGCTCACGCATGATGAGCATATCAAATCCCTTTGCGCTTATCTCCTCTTTGAGGGGGCAGGCACCGCGGAGCTGCGGATAGAGCACAGCGGGGCGCAGGTTAGCGAACAGACCGAGCGCCTTGCGTATGCCGAGCAGACCCGCCTCGGGGCGCTTTTCGGGAGGCAGCTTGTACCACGGCGAGGTGGATGTATTTCCGCCGATAGAGCCCATGAGCACCGCGTCGGACGCCTTGCAGCGCGCGACAGTCTCATCGGTGAGCGGTACGCCGTATTCATCTATCGAGCAGCCGCCCATGAGGAGCTGTTCATAATTGAACGTGTGACCGAATTTTTCTGCGACCTTATCGAGCACCTTCATCGCCTCGGTGACTATTTCGGGTCCGATGCCGTCGCCCTTGATGACAGCTATGTTCTTGTTCATCTGATATCTGTCCTTTCGTGAATTATTTCAGTGAATTCAGCAGACCGCCGTTGTCGATTATATCCATGATGAAATCGGGGAACGGCTGTGCCTGGAAGGTCTTGCCGCTGGTCTTGTCGGTGATGACGCCGGTATCGAAGTCTATCTCGACTTCATCGCCGGCGGAGATGGCTTTCGCTGCCTCGGGGCATTCGAGTATCGGCAGACCTATGTTTATTGCGTTGCGGTAGAATATGCGCGCAAAGGTCGATGCGATAACGCAGGCGATGCCGCTCTCCTTTATTGCGATGGGTGCGTGCTCACGCGAGGAGCCGCAGCCGAAGTTCTGGTCGGCTACCATGATATCGCCGGGCTTCACTTTATTGACGAATTCCTTGTCTATGTCCTCCATGCAGTGAGCGGCGAGTTCCTTGTGGTCGGCGGTGTTGAGGTATCTTGCGGGGATTATAACGTCGGTATCGACATTATCCCCGTACTTGTGTACTTTTCCGCAGGCTTTCATTATATGGGCACTTCCTTTCGGTGAAATTCATTGTTATTGAAATTACAAGATGCAATATTATTTTGCTGTCCGGTGGGTAAGGAAATCCTTTGCAGATTTTCTTATCGTCATGTTTATGCGATCATTTTCTGCTACTTCTTCAAGTATGCCTATGTATTTTTCCTTGTCTTCAGCGCTGCTGCCGTTGATGCAGCGGTTCAGCATCCATACTGTGTGGAGCGCGGGTGCGCGTCTGACCGAAGCGATAAGGTACGGGATATAGTCCGGGAAGAAGCGCTCTATGAAGCGCACCATAGCACCGGGCATCCCGAAATCATCGAGGGGATGGCGCTCCATAATGGCAAGCAGGTCTTCTGCAATCTCTATGCCGGCGCCCTCTCCGATGATCTGTTCCATTATGTCCTCGGAAGCAAATTCAAAATCGTCCGAACCGACGAGATCTTCCAGTTCAGCAAGCAGTTGCTCCATAAATATGTCCTCCGTTGATCAGACGATATCTTCGGGTGATGCGATCTTTCCGGCGATAGCCGATGCGGCTGCGACCGCGGGAGATGCGAGATATACCTCGGATTCGGGGTGTCCCATGCGTCCCACGAAGTTCCTGTTTGTGGTGGCAACGGCGCGTTCGCCCTTTGCGAGTATGCCCATGTGACCGCCAAGGCAAGGTCCGCATGTCGGAGCCGATATCACGCAGCCCGCCTTGATGAATGTCTCAGCCCAGCCGCGGCGGAGAGTTTCAAGGTAAACGTCCTGTGTCGCGGGGATGATAATGCAGCGAACGCCCTTTGCTATGTGTTCGCCCTCGAAAATGCGGGCAGCCGTTTCCATATCCTCAAGGCGTCCGTTGGTACATGAACCGATAACGACCTGATCTATCTTCACGTCGCCCCATTCGTCCTTTGTCCTTGTGTTTTCGGGGAGGTGCGGGAAGGCAACGGTCGGCTGTATCTCCGAGAGGTCGATATCATAAACGGCATCGTACTCAGCATCGGGGTCTGCTTCATATACCTGATAATCGCTCACCTGCTTTGAGATGAGGTAGTTCTCGGTGATCGAATCGACCGCGAAAATGCCGTTCTTTGCGCCGGCTTCGATAGCCATATTCGCCATGGAAAGGCGCGCATCCATAGAAAGGCTCGCAAGACCGCTGCCTGTGAATTCCATTGACTTGTAGAGGGCGCCGTCAACGCCTATCTTTCCGATAATATGGAGAATGACGTCCTTGCCCATTACGTTCTTATTGAGCGAGCCGGTGAGGTTGAACTTTATCGCGGAGGGCACCTTGAACCATGCCTTTCCGGTAGCCATACCGGCAGCCATATCTGTGGAGCCGACGCCTGTTGAAAAAGCGCCGAGAGCGCCGTAGGTGCAGGTGTGGCTGTCTGCGCCGATAACGCAGTCGCCCGCCTTTACAAGACCTTTTTCGGGGAGCAGTGCGTGCTCTATGCCCATCTCACCGACATCGAAGTAGTTGGTGATGTCGTACTGACCCGCGAAAACGCGGCACTGTTTAGCGTTCTCGGCGGATTTTATGTCTTTGTTCGGGGTAAAGTGATCCATTACGAGGGCTATCTTATTCTTGTCAAAGACCTCGGTAAAACCGTGCTTTTCAAATTCATTTACGGCTACGGGCGTGGTAACGTCGTTGCCGAGCACCATATCAAGGCTGCATCTGATGAGCTGACCTGCCGTTACTGCGGGGAGCCCCGCGTGAGCGGCGAGTATCTTCTGTGTCATTGTCATTCCCATTCTTGCTATCATTCCTTTCATAATTTTAAAGAATAGCGGCTGGATCTGCCATATAATTGATTTTATCACATTTTTTTCCGTTTGTCAAATAAATGTCGCTATGTTGTTTTGTTTTTTGTCCCGGGTGATCTTTGTGTGATCTTGACAGCTGTCCTGCTTCTTTTCTGTTTGTCGGTGGATTTATATTTGCTGTTACGCTCAGCCGGCTATTGTAGGTTTTTAGTAATCTTTCTTTATTATAACGCATTACCGAGGGGACAACCCCTCCGCTTCACTTCGTTTCGCTACGCTCAATCCCCCTCTCCCCTAAATGGGTTTTCCCCTCGGGCTCCCCTTTCCGGTTTACCCCTCACCCCTTGTCGAGCAGTTCCGAATTTCGTTC
>CAMVPV010000163.1 GCA_947169455.1 uncultured Clostridia bacterium
AACAAGGAGCTCGGTCTGTTCAGACTGGACGTCATCGCGGCCGCCCCGAGAGGCATTCCCCCGAACGAAGTCACCTTCGATATCGACTCGAACGGCATCGTTCACGTTACCGCAAAGGATCTCGGCACCGGCAAGGAGCAGAACATAACTATCCAGTCCTCCTCGAATATGTCCAAGGACGACATCAACAAGGCAGTTGAAGAAGCCGAGAGATATGCGGAAGAGGACAAGAAGCGCAAGGAAGCCGTCGATGCCAAGAATCAGGCTGACAACCTCGTGTTCCAGTGCGAGAAGTCCCTCAAGGATTTCGGCGACAAGGTGAGCGAGGACGAGAGAAATTCCGTACAGGCAAAGATAGACGAGCTGAAGAAGGTCGCAGACAGCGGCAATACCGAGGAGATCAAGGCAAAGAGCGAGGAGCTCCAGAAGGCATTCTACGAGATATCCTCCAAGGTATATCAGGCTGCGGGCGGCGCTGCACAGGGCGCAGCAGATGCGGTTCAGGGCGCTGCAGATCAGGGCGGCTCCGATAACGGCGGAAACGGCGGAGATTATGTCGATGCTGATTTCACCGATGTTAAGTAATGCTATCATCGTTTTTATAATTCTCCTTCGAGCGACTTTCCCCGCGGGAAAACTGACCTGCGGGGAATAGCCGCAATTAACGATTTATAAAGGGATAATATATCTATATATATCTACATATCAGCCGACCGTTCCGTTTCCGGCGGAAAACAGAGCGGTCAAAGCAGTAATTGTGTGAAAATAAGCCGCCGCTGTGGAGTGATATTATGGCAGAGAAAAAGGATTTCTATGAAGTGCTCGGGCTAAGCAAGGGCGCATCGGAGGATGAGATCAAAAAAGCATACCGGCAGGGAGTAAAGAAATATCATCCCGACCTTCACCCCGACGACAAGGAATGTGAAGAGAAGATGAAGGAACTCAACGAAGCGTATGAGGTCCTTTCTGACCCCGATAAGAAGGAACGCTATGACCAGTTCGGTCATGCGGGCATCGACCCCTCATACGGCGGGGGCGGCGGAGGATTTTCCGGATTTTCCGGCGGCTTCGGGGATATGGGCGACATCGGGGATATCTTCTCGAGCTTTTTCGGCAGCGGCTTCGGCGGCTCATCGACCCGCTCGAACCCCAATGCGCCGAGACGCGGCATGGATATCGAAACAGAAGCGTCGATCAGCTTCATGGAGGCGTGCAACGGCAAGAAACAGCGCATAAAGATACAGCGTATGGAGACCTGTCCCGAATGTAAGGGCTCCGGCGCATCGTCCGGTTCATCCATAGATACCTGCCCCGATTGTCACGGCTCCGGACAGGTGAAGGTGACACAGCGCACACCGTTCGGTATGATCTCATCGAGCAAGCCGTGTACGCGCTGCGGAGGAAAGGGAAAGGTCATCAAGAGCCCCTGCTCCAAGTGCAGAGGCGCAGGCAGGATATCCAACATTGCGAATATCGACGTCGATATCCCGGCAGGCATCGCGGACGGTCAGACGCTCAGCGTGGGCGGACAGGGACACAGCGGCATCAACGGAGGACCCTCGGGCGATCTCCATGTTGATATCACGGTGCGCCCCGACCCGTTCTTCCAGCGCGAGGGCTACGATATCCATACCGAGGTGCCGATCAAGTTCTCGCAGGCAGTTCTCGGCGATACGGTCGAGGTGCTCTGCATCGACGGCAAGGGCACTATGTCCATACCGGAGGGAACGCAGTCTGGAACAGTGTTCCGCATAAAGGGCAGAGGCGTGAAGAAGCTCGGCAGGCAGGACCGCGGCGATCAGTACGTAAAGGTCGTTGTGGAAGTACCCAAGGGACTGAACAAGAAGCAGAAGGATCTTCTGAGAGAATTCGACAGCCTTGTTACCGAAGAAAAATACAGCAGCCGCACAAAGTTCTTCGACAAGCTCAGATCCATGCTGAACAAGGAGATCTGACGCCGGGATTTTTAGTTAACGTCCGCGTATATTTCTATATCCGATATACACGGTTGACTATCACGATGATATGTGGTATAATATAAAATATCATTACCGGACTCTGATCCCGTGACCGCGGATCTGAGCGTTACAGGAGCTTACTATGAGATACTACACTAAAGAATGGTACATCAGATCAAAGGCGTCGGGGCTGTGCATGGGGCTTTCCGTGTGCACCGACGAAGAAGCAGCCTCCAATGAATTCTACGAGCGCCTTTTTGCACAATATACCGATGATATACGCTTTGAATGCGAACAGATCAGAAATACCTCATTTGACGTTTTCGCCGAGGACAGGCTCGAAAGCAAGGAATTCCTGCAAGACGAGTTCGACCGCTGGAAGAAGGCACACGACCCCGATGATGCCGGATTTACAGCAGTTCACAGGCTTTCGCAGACCATAGCCAACCTCAAAATGATACTGCCGCAGGACATTCTCGCAAGGATACCGGATATACGCATTTTCGCGCTGCGCCGCACCACCGCGGATATACTCCGCATCACCGAGGAATACGCCGACCGCTGCCGAGAAGAGATCGCCGAGCTGAATTTCGCGTTCGAGGAGGAATATTCCGCACAGACCGATGATATCCCCGATGAGATATGGCAGGAGTACGGCTTCGCGGGCGGGCATATCAGAAAAATAATACAGAACGGGAACGATATCGATATAATGATAGACAACTACGGCAGCGGCTCGGATGTGACCGCCCTGCATCTGCGCGGCTGCACTGATGTGCAGACAGATGACGGTCTTGAAGGCGCCGAGTGGGTCATGAACGAGATATACCTCAATGATGGGATATACACTCTCTGCGCGCTCTGCCGTAACGGAAACAGCCTGCCCGAATTCACCATACGCGCCGCCGAGGTGTTCTTCACATACGACAGATGATGTAATATCTGACAAAAATATGTGCAGAACAATAGCATATATTTGTCGTATCACACAATTCTGCTGCGTTTCTGCAATTTCTATTGACAAATTATACTGTCTGTGATATAATAAATGAGCGCTGTGCAGAGAATATCGCGGCGCTCGTAAGCTTTGTGCCATTAGCTCAGTCGGCAGAGCATTTGACTTTTAATCAAAGGGTCTGGGGTTCAAATCCCCAATGGCACACCAAATCCCCGTCGATCGCACGGGGATTTTTTTATAGCTGAACAGGAGATCATTTATGGACGAAAATAAAAAAACCGAAACGGCGGCGGAGGAAAATTATCCCCCGCTGACACCGAAAGAAGCCATTCTGAACATACTCAAAGGCACCGCGGTCGGCATCGCGGATGCCATTCCCGGCGTCAGCGGCGGCACGCTCGCGGTAATACTTAAAATATATGACCGCCTGCTCGCCTCGATGACGCTCAACCTGAAAAAGCTGTTCAGGAATATCGGCTTCATCATCACCGTGGGCATAGGTATCTGCATCGGACTCGTGATAGCCGCCAAGGTGCTTTCCTACCTGTTCGAGGCGCACAACGTTCCCACGCAGATGTTCTTCATGGGCGTGATAATCGGCAGCATACCCGGCATCTACAAGGAATGCACCCGCGAAAGGAAGCTCCGCCCCGCAGACGGCATACCGTTCGCTCTCGCAGCGGCGGCGATGCTCGTTTCAACGTTCGTGCTGTCGGACGGCACAGCCGGCGCGGAATCGATCCACCCTGTAATAATAATACTCATGGCGATAGCGGCGGCGGCAGCAATGATAATGCCCGGCATCAGCGGCGCGCTCGTGCTGAAAACGCTCGGCGGCTACGATCTCGCTATCAGGTCGGTGAACGAGCTCAATATACCTATACTGGCTTTTTACGCGATTGGCGCGGTGATAGGTCTGCTCGGCGCGGCGAAGATCATCTCGCTGCTTATCGCAAAGCACCGCTGCCCCACTTACTGCGCTATCCTCGGTATGATAGCCGGTTCGCTCGCGGCGATTTTCCCGAAAGGATTTGCGTTCGACAGCGAGGGCATCATCGGCATCGTTATGCTCGTCATCGGTGCGGCGATACCTTTCCTCACGGAGCTCCCCGGCAGGAAAAAAGCTGCGGCAGAAACAAACGAATAGTTCAACATCAGGCGGGATATATTTTCCGCCTGATTTTTATTCCCCGCCCCCCTGCCCCCCGCTCCGATGTACAGTTGTTTTTCCTCTCTTCCTGCTTTTTCGTGTTTTGGTGGATTTATGATAGTTGTTCCGCTCATCCTGCTATTGTTGGTTAATTAGTAATATTTCTTTTATATGGCGCCTGTGCGAGGGGACACCCCCCTCCGCCTCCCGCTCCGGTGTACAGTTGTTTTTCCTCTCATCCTGCTCTTTTTTGTGTTCTGGTGGATTTATGATTGCTGTTCCGCGCATCCGGCTATTGTTTGTTTTAATTTTGAATTTACTTGTTTTGACGCATTATGCGAGGGGACAACCCCATAGGGAAGAGGGGGCAACCGCTCCGCTTCACTTCGTT
>CAMVPV010000164.1 GCA_947169455.1 uncultured Clostridia bacterium
TTTGCGTGAAGGAATTAGTATTGAGAAAGAAAACGAAACGATGAATGTAGAAGTAACAGGACTAACCGAATAATGTGTATGAAATACCTGAATAACAACAGCCCGCGACCCTTTCCCACCGGGGAATGGATCACGGGCTGTTGTTATTCGTTATTCTTTTGGGACGGCAATATATGCACCGATATATCCCCATAATTCCGCCGTTTTTTCGCCCATGAACTCCATAGCACGGCTGTATGTCCGCTTGTCGTCCCAGAGATATTCCAGCAGCGTCACCTGAACCAGATCCTGCGTGTCATTGTCCCCTTCCGATGCCAGTTTCTCGTACATACCGAATATGCGCCGCAGCATTTCGTCTCCGGAATGATCATCCCGTTTCAGCAGACCGGCTGTCAGTTCGTTGAATACATTCCCGAAAACCACATGAGCCGGAAATTCATCATATCCGGCAGCTTCTTCCGCTGCACGCTCTTTCAGCTCCGGAAATCCGGCAGCTATGAGATCCGCACTCAGATCATCATATTTTATCATTATATCAACTCCCTAAGATATCGCGGCGGTCTGCCACTGCGGAATATGAATACCCATAGTGACAGCGTCTCTGTTCTGTGACAGT
Organism: uncultured Clostridia bacterium; assembly: GCA_947169455.1. Next base: position 617 of record CAMVPV010000164.1, read on the forward strand.
CAGTTTTCGGCACTCAGTTCAACGGAGCGCCTTCTGACAGCACGGTTCGCAAAGTGATAGCCGTATCCCATCGCAATGAACAGAAGATACACCGCGAGCATTATGCCGGCTGAAAGCGCGGGCGTGCGTCCCACCAGTATGAGCGATGCCGGGAACGGACAGTTACCCGTTATCATCAGTATGATCTTCGCAAGCACCGTATAGATCACCGGGAATATCGCCACGGTGAGCACGGGCAGATGGCTCTTCATTTCGCGGTGATCGCAGAAGAATGCCCAGTACGCAAACATAAGCATCGGATCGACGATATGTATGAATATGAATGCGCCGTACAGTTCAAGATGCATCACCAGCGTCGCTATGAATATTATCATCGAGCTTACCGAGCAGTCGGCGTAGAGCCATGCGGGTAAGAATTTTCCGGTACTTCTATGATATATGAAGGATGTGATATATGCAGCACCCAGCACTATGCCGGATACACAGCAGTAGTTTCCGCAGAGCCTGCCCTTGTAGCCCCACGCTGTCACCGCCAGTATCAGCATCCCCAGACACAGATCACAGATATTTCTTGCTTTGATCTTGTCCATATCATTCACCTTGCTGCTTTCGGAACAAATTTCGTCGGTTTCGAGAGAAAGAACATATACACTCCGCAGACAAGCTTTGCAGCCGCATCAGCGATGCAAACCGCGGGCATCGGCACATCCGGGAAGATATACCCCACTGACGCGATCAGCGCGCATACCATGCCGAGCACTGCCATGCTCCTGCCGTGTATAACGAACCACAGGAAGAAATGCACTGCGGTCGCCATAAGCACACCGAGCCATATCTGACGCCAGTGCCAGCCCGGGATGAACGGCCCCGCGATACAGAACATCAGCAGGAACAGCGCGGCTATCGAGAAGTATATCATTTTTATCTGGAATTTCGATATACTGCCCTGTGACAGCTTTTCGCGCACCTTTCTGTTCACGTTCACACCAAAGAAGCAGGCATAGTATCCCGCAAGGAATATGAACGGGTTTACGAGAAATTTTCCGCCGAATATCACCGATATCACAAGCACGGCGCTTATCAGCATCAGCCACAGACCGCACTGCTTCTTGTTGTTGAATTCAAGTGTTTCTTTCATTTCGATCTCCTGTTTGCCATAGTAAATAGGGGGACGCCCTCTGTCACAGGGCGACCCTCTGTCCGTGACGCGCCGTTACAAAGCAGTCCTCTTACAGTAACACCCGCGATCGTATTGAACCGCGGGTGTATCTGATCATAATTATATCATCGGGTGTCCAAACAGCGTCGCTATGGGTCTTTCCCGCCCCCGGTCAGGGGGGTGAAGCCCTCCTGACACGCCGTAAGCTACTTACGTAAAGCGGCGCGCCATGTCGCTGATGCCGTTATCGTGCGTGGGTTCGCCGATAGCGCCGAACTTCCACTCGCCGTTGTAGCGGTAGAGCTCGCCGAATATCATCGCGGTCATGCCCTCGCACTTGTCGGAGAGATCGTACTTGCAGAGCTCATTTCCGGTGGAGGCATCAACGATGCGGATAAATGCGTTCTTTATCTGACCGAAGCTCTGTCCGCGCTCCCTCGCCTGGTATATCGTAACAACAAATACTATCTTCTCGTAGTTCTGCGGAACGGCTCTGAGATCGACAACGATCTGCTCGTCGTCGCCGTCTCCTGCTCCGGTGAGGTTATCTCCCTGGTGAACGATAGCGCCGCTGGGGTGCTTCAGATTGTTGTAGAACACAACGTCCGTTCTGCCGTTCATCAGCTTGCCGCCCTGCGAGAGCAGTATTGCAGAAGCATCACAGTCAAAATCGGCTGTCCTTCTTGCAAAAAATCCCTTTTTCTGTTCGGCTTCATCCCAGCCGAGACCTACGATGACTTTGCTGAGACTGCTGTTTGATTTTGTGAGGTCAACCTTCTGACCCTTCTGAAGATTTACGGACACAGCTTTCAGCTCCTTTCGATAATGTTATGTTACTTATGCCTTTGCGTTTGCAGTGCTGCTGCCTGCTATCAGCTTTCTGATGAGGTCAACGGGTATGATGGATACAGCCATTCCGAGGAGAACGAGCCACTGCATACCGTTCAGCGGAACGCAGTTCATTATCTTGCCGCCGACATAGATCATGAGCACCTGTACCACGGAGATTATGCCGAGTATCTTCAGGAAGCCCGTGTTCTTCGTGATGTTGTCGAACAGGTCGAGCTTCTCTGTCCTTGCGTTGAATGCATTGAACACCGCAATGAAGATGAACAGTGCGAAATATCCCGAGAAGAGCACATCAAACCTGCTGATGAAATTGTTCTTTGCATCCACATAGCTTGCGGGATTGTCGTTCTTGGGGCTCGGCACCATGAAGAAGCTGCCGGTAGGAGCCGCATCATTTACCTGCTCACCGGTCGAAAGATCAATCTCTGCGGGCATAGCGTTCTTGTTCACATCGAATATGCCCTGTATCGGTGCAAGCATGAGGAACGACATACTGAGTATGAGCGCCCACGCCGCGCCCGTGAATATCTCAGACCACATATACGGGGAAACGATGTTCTCCTGTCTGGACTTGGGCTTTTCGTTCATATACCTGTGGAGAGCGGGCTCGCCGCCGAATGCAAGCGCTGCGAGGGTATCCATTACGAGGTTTACCCAGAGTATCTGCGTGATGGTGAGCGGGTTGTCCATTCCGAGCAGCGGGCAGATGAACGATACCGCAACTGCCGCTACGTTGATGGTCAGCTGGAATATGATGAACTTTCTTATCGAATTGAAGATAGTTCTTCCGTAGAGGATAGCCTTGTCGATAGAGTTGAAGTTGTCGTCGAGGATAACGATATCCGCTGCCTCCTTGGCAACTTCAGTACCGCCGCCCATTGCAAAGCCGACATCGGCTTTCTTGAGTGCGGGGCTGTCGTTTACGCCGTCGCCGGTCATTCCGGCAACAAGGTCAAGCTCCTGCGATATCCTTACGAGCCTTGACTTGTCGGAGGGGAGCGCTCTTGAAATCACTCTCAGTCTGGGGAGTATCTCCTTTATCTCGTCGTCGGACATCTTGGAAAGCTCGTCCGATGTGAGAGTAACTGCGTCCTCGATATCTATGACGCCCGCTTCCTTTGCGATAGCGCACGCGGTATCCTTGCGGTCGCCGGTTATCATTACTACCTGAACGCCCGCTCTGTGAACTTCCTCGATAGCGGTAACGGATTCGGGGCGCACCTCATCGCGTATGCCGAGTATTCCCACGAGCGTCCACTCGCCGTTGGGGAGCTTGTCGCTCTCGGCGTCGATGCTCTTGTCGGAAACTGCGAGTGCAAGCACGCGGATAGCGCGGTTTGCGAGCTCGTTCATCTTGTCGTTTATTACCCAGTTGCCCTCAACGGGTACCTTTTCGCCCTTGTCATTGTAGAAGTACTTGCATCTTTCGGTGATGCGCTCGGGCGCGCCCTTGATGAGCGTGATGTAGCTGCCGTCGTATTTTACGGTGGTAGCGGAATATTTGTTGTCGCTGTTGAAGGGGATATTTGCTATCTTCTCAACACCTGCGGGCTTTTCGTCGTTTATGGCGAAGGTGAGTACCGCACGCTCGGTAGCATTTCCGCCGATAGCGCGTCCCTCGTTGATAACAGAAGTAGCGTTCTCGTGGATGGACATCGTGAGCAGCTCGCGGAGCTTGCCGGATGTTTCGGATACCTTCTTGTATTCTGTGCCGTAGCCGTCGCAGAAGGTAACTACTTCGAGCTGACCCTTTGTGATAGTACCGGTCTTATCCGAGAAGAGGATGTTCAGTGAGCCGGCAGTTTCGATACCGTTTATCTTGCG
>CAMVPV010000165.1 GCA_947169455.1 uncultured Clostridia bacterium
AGTCCGTTTTGGCGGTCTGGTAGTCGATCGTATATCCGAGTTCTTCTCCGGCGTCTTCTGCGCCGACGCGCACATAATCCCAGAACTGGACACCTTCCGCCTTGCAGAGCACGAGTATTCTTCCGTTTGACACAGGCTGGGCGTTCTGACCGCACGCAGGCAGCATTGCAGCCATAGCCACAGTGAGCGCACCGGTGATTATCTTCTTGACGTGCTTTCCGTTTTTGCCGTACATGAAAGCCGTACCTCCTTTATCTCCTTTTATTATCTTCTATATATAGTGCATTGAACGGAAATGCCGTTTCCGGCAAAACCGTCTATTAATCATTTTATCATATCTTTCTGCAAAATTCAAGACAGATTTATACTCTTGATAAACAAATTTTCACACAATATATTATGCATTTTTGATAGTTTTGGTAAATCGCCGCGTCCGGGCGGTTTACAGGGGCATCCTCGCACCGGTATGCCGGATGAGGGAGAGTATCCGGACGTGAAAGAATATGCCGGAAAATGGCGTGCCGGCGCCTTCTGTGCGGGTACGGGCGGTGATATGACGGGTGCAAAAAAACTACATTATATACAAAAGATATGTAAAATAATTGTAACTTTCGACTGATTTAAATGGTTAGCATGATATTTCTGGCAAAATACAAATTTCTGACATGATATCTCATACAGATGTTTTTAGGCAAATATATGTACAAATAGTTATATAAATATATATTGAAAATGTGTATTCGTTATTGTGCCATAATGCACGCCGCTTATTTTTTTTGACGTCCTGCTTGACAATTATTATATAAGGTGATATATTATTATTGATAGGCTGTAGAAGTTCTGCGGTGTGCCGGATGAAATACACGCGCCGCATTATCTTGCTTACGTAAAAATATACATTCAAAGGGAGTTTTGGCTATGCAATGTGAGAACTGCCACGAAGAAATAGCTGCCGGCATCGTCTGCCCGCATTGCGGAGCGCTCGCTACGCAGGAGATACAGGGCTTTGAAAACACAAGCGTTATCCAGAAGCGGCTCAAGGAGATGTTCACCGAGAACCGCAGGAACGCCCTCGCGGACAGAGGCAGGTTCATAGCTCTTGTCAAGGATTATGTTCCCGATGACGGCTACGACAAGGAACAGAAGCTGCTCATCACACAGTTCAATAACGACGTGCTCAAGGATATGGTCACCGATACCGAAAAGAATCATTCTATCGTATCCGCCAAGGCGCGCCATAAGATGATAAATGAGATATATCTCGCAGAGAACGCCACAGAGTTCGTTCTCGCCTGCTTTACATATATGCTCGGCTGGGAGTATGAGTCTCCGCTGAGAGTGATGTCCGACGACGAAAAGCAGGAAAAGGAACGCCGCGAAAAGGAAAAGCGCATGATCACCGCGATGGATATCGAGATGAACGTTTTCACCCCGATAGACGCCGCAAAATACAGACTGCTCCGCCAGAACATCGATATACCCGACGGCGTGACAAAGATCGACAACTTCTGCTTCGACGGCTTCGGGAGCCTCAGAACGGTACGTCTCCCGAATTCGCTGCTCCAGATAGGTGAATACGCATTCTCGAACTGCAAGAACCTCCGCGAGGTAAAGCTCCCCGATTCACTGAAGATAATCAGCCAGGGCGCTTTCAGCCAGTGTGTGAAGCTCGGCTCGATAAGGCTCCCGAGAGGAATACTTGAAATAGCCGACAGTACCTTCTCGTTCTGCTCCAGCCTCGAAACGGTAGAACTTCCTCCGACAGCCAGCAGCATAGGCGCAGAAGCCTTCCTCGGCTGTGAGAAGCTCCGCAAGCTGTTCCTGCCGGACAGCATAAAGTTCATTGATAAGGACGCTTTCTCGTACTGCACCAATCTCGTGATAAGATGCTACGAGAACTCCTATGTTCATAAATACTGCCTCGGTACGGGTATTCCGGTGGAAACAGTCACCACAGGAACGGATCTCCGTGCCAGGGGGATAGAGGAAGGATGAATTGAATGACAGAGCTTAAGATCGGTCAGGAAGTCGAGATGGAATACGGAGGCACCGCCAAGGTCATCAAGGTGATCGGACAAGGCGGACAGGGTATCGTCTATCTCGTCGAATACAACGGTCAGAAATGGGCGCTCAAATGGTACGATGTCGATAAGATAAAACGCCCCAGGGAATTCCGCAGGAATATCCAGAACAACATCAAGGACGGCGCACCGAGCAACAAGTTCCTGTGGCCGAAATACCTCACCAAGGAAAACGACGAGGGCACCTTCGGGTACCTCATGGAACTCAAGCCGGACAGCTTCGATTCCTTCGTTGACATACTCAACACATACAAGCTGGAGGTCGATCCCCTCACCGGACGCGCCGTAAAGCGCGATGTGAGGTTCACCAACCTCTTCGCCATGGTCACCGCAGTCATAAATATAGTCAACGCTTTCCGCCAGCTCCACAGAGCAGGAAAGAGCTATCAGGACCTTAACGACGGCGGCTTCTTCATAAACGTGAACACCGGTGCGGTGCTCGTCTGCGACTGCGATAACATCGCTCCCGAGGGCAGCAACTTCGGCATCGGCGGCAAGCCCGGATATATGGCTCCCGAGATCGTCCGCGGCATAGCAAAGCCCAATGTGCAGACCGATAAATACTCCCTCGCAGTCGTGCTTTTCAAGCTGCTGTTCAGGGGAGACCCGATGGAGGGCGAAAAGGTGGTCAAGGATGTCTGCCTTACCGAATCCTCCGAGCTCAAGCACTACGGTCAGAATGCTGTGTTCGTATATGATCCGAACGACGCTTCAAACCGCCCCGTAAGAGGCATACACGACAACGTTATCAAGTTCTGGAGGATATATCCCGATTACATAAGAGATGCTTTCATAACATCGTTCACAGTCGGCATATCCGACCCGAACAAGCGCATCATCGAGAACGAATGGCAGAAGCTCTTTATCAGGCTGCGCTCCGAGATAATCACCTGCGCGTGCGGAAGGTCGAACTTCACCTCGATGTTCCTCAAGCCCGATGACAAGACCTTCAAGTGCCCCAAGTGCGGCACAGAGTTCGCGAGCCTCAGCTTCAGCAACCGCGATTACCGTATGCCGCTCTACGTCGGCAGCAAGTTCTTCGACTGCGAGATAAATCCCGATTCGGATGACTTCCAGTCGATAGCCGGTGAGCTTGTAGAGAACAAGGTGCGCAAGGGCGTTATGGGCATAAAGAACTGCTCCGAAAAGACCTGGAAGGTCAAGATGCCGGACGGAGTGTTCTATGATATAGCTCCCGGAAAGGGTTTCCAGCTCTGGGCAGGGCTTGAAATAGACTTCGGCGGAGTAACCGCCAAGCTGTAATACTTTTCATGATCCGAAACATGATAAATGAAATGGAGTATGTAAGTTATGAGCAATGAGAATAAAAACGAATCTGCTGTGAACGAAACCACAGCAGCAGAAAAAAGCGCAGAGGCTGCAAACGCTGCTGCCGAGGAAGCGGATCTCCTCGATTTTGACGATGACGATCCCCTCAGCGCGACCGCTGTTTCCAAAAAGAGCCTCGTCATTTTCTTCCTGATCGATACTTCGGGAAGTATGAAGGGCAAAAAGATGGGTGAGCTCAATACTGTAATGGAAGAGCTCGTTCCCGAGATACGCCGCGTCGGTGAAGCCGATACCGACGTAAAGATCGCTGTGCTCACCTTTGCTACCAATGTAAGGTGGATGTACGCTGAACCTTATCCGATAGAAGAATTCGAGTGGGCACGTCTCCGTGCGGACGGCGTTACCAGCATGGGCGAAGCCTTCAAGGAACTCGCTTCCCGCCTTTCGAGAAGCAGCTTCATGAACTCTCCCTCACTCTCCTTCGCTCCCGTTATCTTCCTTATGACCGACGGATATCCCTCCGACGACTACAAGGCAGGTCTAAAGGCGCTCCAGGAGAACAGCTGGTACAAGTTCGGTCTGAAGGCTGCACTCGGTATCGGAAGTGAAGCAAACGACGATATGCTCGCTGAATTCACAGGTTCCAAGGAGACTGTCGTTCACGCATATTCGGGCGGTCAGCTCGCACAGATGATCAAGATAGTTGCCGTTACCGCTTCCCAGATCGGAAGCAAGAGCATGACGCTTTCCGACGAGACAGAACAGGAGCTCAGTGCCGAGGACGTATATGCTTCCAAGCAGAAGATGCTCGGCAAGCAGATACAGGATCTCATCGGGGATCAGGTCGAGACAGGCGATGTTCCTTTCGATACCGGCTGGTGATATGCCGCTACGCTCTTTAATATCACATTGTCGGAAGGGAGATTTGTATGTTTGATGGTTTCAGCGATTCCGTGAGAGGCGCCAGCCACGAGAGGACTCTCCTGGTGTGCCAGGACAGCTCGGACTGCAAGATCACGGACAGATACGCTGTAGCTGTCGTTGCAGACGGCCACGGG
>CAMVPV010000166.1 GCA_947169455.1 uncultured Clostridia bacterium
TACAACTTCTTGATTTTTTCAAGCAGAAGTCGGCGTACGAGATTACAGGTCGTTACTGGAGTTCTGACGTGTGCGCCTATAAGCGGGGTCTTATCGAGGATATTCTCGGCAAAGTGCTTGGTATCGACGTATTTCTCGCCGCTTCGCATCGACGAAAGATACTTTGCAACTGCACCGACGTTGCGCGATATCGACATCCCGTTATTGTTGAGTATAACGATCAGATTGTCGCACATCTTGCCCGCATTGTTCATTCCCTCGAACGCTTCTCCGCCCGTGAAAGCGCCGTCGCCTATGACCGCTATCACTTTGTGCTCCTCGTCGCCGTTCATCTTCATCGCCTGTGCGATACCGCAGGCGGCAGATATCGACGTGCTGCTGTGGCCGCTTATAAAGGCGTCATGCTCCGATTCGGACGGTCTTGTAAATCCCGAAATACCGCCCTCTCTGCGTATCGTTGAGAATTCCGCGAGCCTGCCGGTGAGTATCTTGTGGGTATATGCCTGATGACCGACATCCCATATTATTTTGTCGTGCGGAGAGTCAAATATCCTGTGAAGAGCGACCGTAAGCTCCACTGTTCCGAGATTGGAGGAAAGATGCCCGCCGTTCTCGGAAACGGTCTTTATCAGCAGTTTCCTTATTTCAAGGCAGAGAGCCCTGCACTGTCCGTCGGAAAGGTCTTTCAGTCCGCCCGGAAGTTCGAGCTCTTCAAGACTTATCTGTTCATCGATCATAAGGGTGATTTCCTTTTGATTCAAAGTGTCATCGGAATGATGAAGGACATGATTATCCCGAGTATCCCGCCGCTTACCACCTGAAGCGGCGTGTGACCGAGTATCTCCTTGAGCTCGGCTTCGCTCTTGCGCTGCTTTTCCTCGGGCGGTATGTTCTCCGTCTGTATCTGCTGGAGGTTCATCATCTTCTTGATGAGGTTGATCTCATGCGCGTGATGCCCTGCTTCCATTCTTACGCTCATCGCGTCATACATAACTATCATCGACAGCATACACATTATCGCGAACTGCGGCGAGGTCATGCCGCACTGACGATAGACAGCCACCGTTCCCGAGCATACAGCCGCAGAATGTCCGCTGGGCATACCTCCGGGTCCGAAAAGCCTTTCCACATTGAATTTCCTTGTCCGTATCAGTTCGATGACTGCCTTTATCAGCTGTGCGGTCATCCACGAGATCACGGCTGTACTCAGCACATAATTGTAGCCGAATGTTTCGATTTGTTCCATTATCCGTCCTCCCGCGATATCATCTGTGATACCGCTGTTTATTTATCTCTGTCAAGCAGAAACCTTGTCAGTTCTTCGGTAAATCCCGTGTTATCGAAATGGCAGAGCTCACCGAGTGCTTTCGCTGTGAGTTCCGCAGCGTACTTTTCCGCATCCTCTATCCCGTGGATACTTGCATAAGTAGATTTTCCGAGCTCCGCATCACTGCCCGAGGTCTTGCCCGTCACCGAGCTGTCCGCGGTGATATCGAGGATATCATCGGTTATCTGGAAAGCGAGCCCGAGGTATTCGCCGTATTTTTCCGCATAGGGCAGCATATCATAAGCACCTGCGCAGATACAGCCCATTTTGCAGGCACATCTTATCAGCGCCGAGGTCTTCATGGAATACATTTTAAGCAGCTTGTCATCGGAAAATACGTTCCCGCCGACGTTTTCGATATCGATCACCTGACCGCCTATCATCCCGAGAACGCCCACCGCATCGGAAAGCTCCCTGACAAGTGAGATCCTTGTCTCCGCAGAAAGTTCACTGTCATCCGCTATCACGCCGAACGCAAGGTTTTCGAGCGCATCCCCCGCAAGCAGTGCGAGCGCCTCACCGTGTGCCTTATGGCATGAGGGTCTCCCGCGGCGCAGATCATCGTCGTCCATGCATGGCAGGTCGTCGTGTATCAGCGAAAAGGTGTGTATCATTTCCAGCGCTGCCGCAGCCGGAAGAGCGCTGTACGGGTCGGCGCCGCACATCGCAGCGAATTCCATCACCAGAACGGGGCGTATGCGCTTTCCGCCCGCCGAAAGCGAGGACCACATCGCATCGGTGACCTTTCCGCAGTACGGCGCAGTTTCCTCATCATACTGCTTGCGGTACGCATCAAGGCGCTCGTTCACAACGGAAATATATCTGCTGATCTTTTCATTGAAATCGGCTGTCATTTGCTGTCACCGTCTGAAATGATGAGCTTTGCGGCTTCGAGCTCTTTTTTGCACGCCGCAAGGTCGCCCAGCGCTTTCTTGTATATATCTATCGCTTCATCGAGCGGAACATTCTTTTCGGAAAGCCTTGCTATGGTCTTTTCAACGTTGTTCATAGTATCTTCGTAAGTCATGGTATCATTCCTTTCTGCGCACTTCCTTTGCTTCGGCGGTGATCTCACCGTCCGCGAGCCGTATCGTGAGCGTATCTCCGGTTTTCACATCAGCCGCCGAGGACAGCGCCTTGCCGTCCCTGAACGCTATGGAATATCCCCTTGACAGTATTTTCAGCGGACTGAGTGCATCAAGACGCGCCGCGCATGATGCAAGCCGTTCCTCGCAGAGCGCGATATACTGCGGAAACACCGCGTGCAGCCCCGCATCACAGGCGGAGAGCCGTTCCTCGCAATTGCCGATATAGACCGGAAAAGCGGTGCGAAGTCTCTTTTCCGCGGAATCGAGCGCTTTTTCTGCTGTTTGCAGTGTATTTCCCGGAGAAAGCAGTGCGAGCTTTTCGCGGGCTTCATCCGCACGCCGTGCGAGCGATGCGATATAGCTGCTGAACGCATTCACGAGTGCGCTCCTGCTGCTTTCGAGTGCGGCGGTCATATCCGACATCTGCGGCACTGCAAGCTCAGCCGCCGCCGAAGGCGTAGGTGCGCGGAGATCAGCCGCATGATCGGCGAGCGTGGTGTCCGTTTCATGCCCCACCGCCGATATCACAGGTGTCTTGCAGTCGAATATCGCAAGCGCGACCTCCTCGGTATTGAACGCCGAAAGGTCTTCCGCCGAACCGCCGCCCCTGCCGCAGATAATGACATCGCAGCCCGCCTTGTCGGCTCTTGCGAGGGCGGCACTAACCGAAGCGGGTGCCTCCGCGCCCTGCACGAGGGTCGGAAAAAGTACTATCTCTGCCGCGGGGTAGCGTCTGCCGGTTATCTGTATTATATCGCGCAGAGCAGCGCCCTCCCGTGAGGTGACAACGCCAATCCTGCGCGGATATTTCGGAATCTGCTTCTTGTACTTCGCATCGAACACGCCCTCTTCCGCAAGGCGCTTCTTCAGCTGTTCGAGTGCGATATACTGCGCGCCCGCGCCGTCCGGTATCATATCGGTCACGCGCAGCTGATATTTCCCGTAAGGTTTATATACCTCCGCGCCCGCCGATACGACGACGCTCATGCCGTCCTCCGGCGTGAATTTCAGCATGGCGGCGAAATTGTCAAACATCACTGCATTTACAACACTTTCGCTGTCCTTCAGCGAAAAATAGCAGTGTCCCGATCTCGCATTCTTTGAAAAGCCCGATATCTCGCCCTTTACGAACAGCTGCTTCAGGTTTCCGTTCTCGCGGAGCACCGATGCGACGTATTCATTGAGCTGCGAGACTGTAACGGTTATTCCCATTTTCAGTTCTCCCGATGTGTATTACGGGCGGACGGCTCCCGCTTTCAGTGCGGCAAACACCGCCGTTCCGACCGCATTGTCACAGGAAAGCTCCGGCTCGGCGAAGTATGCTTCCCTGCCCTGAGCGAGCTTTCCCGCAATATATTTATCCGACATGACCCCGCCCGCATAGATCATGGGCAGTCTGCCGTGCGTTTCTTCAAAATAGCCCGTCATCGCATCCACTGTCAGCATCACCGCATACAGGCACGCAGCGGCGATATCCTCCCGCGGTGTACCCTTTGAGAGCATATCGGAAAACCTGTTCTCAAATCCCGAAAGACAGCAGTTGCCGCCCTTCAGCACCGGACGGATGTTCATTTTCCGCATATCTGCGCGGCTCTCCGCTGCGAGCGCTTCAAGCTCCGCGCCGCACGGGAATTTCAGCCCGAGCATAAGCCCGGTGCGGTCGATGAGCTGCCCGCATTTTATATCGAGCGAGGTGCCTGTCTCGGTTATGTCGATGATGTTCTCACTGCTCCTGCTGCACAGAAGGCAGTCGGTAGTGCCGCCGCTCACATGGAACGCTCCGAATTTTTCCGTTCCGAGCAGCGACAGCTTGTCCGCAGAATACAGCGCCGCAAGTATATGTCCTGCCTGATGTGATGTATCATATACCGGAACTCCCGTCACTGCAGAGAGCGATCCCGCAAGTCCCGCGCCGCACAGAAAGCACGGCATATATGAGCCCTCCGCTCCCCGCGGACTGACCGAAACGCCGATGCCGCAGATATCGGAAAGCGGAGTC
>CAMVPV010000167.1 GCA_947169455.1 uncultured Clostridia bacterium
CGCTCTTCGGCGGCTCGGAGGTAACGGAGACGGAGACGGAGGTAGTCCTCATACCGAAGATGAAGCAGGATTACTTCGCAAACGTCGATGTTCCCGAGGTGCAGGCGGCTATCGACGCCAAGGAGAGCAGCATGGCGGACAGACCCGCAACTATCACGATAAACGGGCTGGAGATCTCCACCGATGTGACCGCACTCACCCTCAGCAAGAGCGGGCTCACCAATGAGGATATTCAGGATCTGCGTTATCTTCTTGACCTGAAGGAGCTCCAGATCTACGAGAACGATATCACCGACCTTTCCTGCATAAAGGGACTGACAAACCTTACGACGCTGTCGGTGTTCCGCAACGATATCACCGATCTTTCACCGCTGGCAGGGCTCACCAATATGCAGACGCTCCAGCTTCGCGGAAATGACATCACCGACATTAGTCCGCTGAAAAATCTCACAGCGATAAAGAACCTCGATCTCTCCGAGAACCATATCAAGGATATCAGCGCACTCACCGATATGACGGAGATAACGCTGCTGAAGCTGAACGACAACGAGATAGAGAATATCACCGCGCTGTCGAATATGTCGGCTATGGACAGACTTCATCTGCAGAACAACAACATCTCGGATATCTCCCCGCTGTGGAGAATGACCGGCATTACCGAGATCTATCTTGAAAACAACAGTGTTTCGGATATATCCGTGCTTGCTGATATGAAGAGCATGGGCTGGCTGAAGCTTTCAAATAATCCGATAACGGATGTTTCTCCGCTGTACGACCTCACCGCTCTCCAGAAGCTGTGGGTGCAGAATATCGATGCGGGCGACCTCAGCAGTCTGGAGGAGGCTCTTCCCGACTGCCTGATAACCGGGTAAAAGGAGCGTTTATATGAAAAAGGTGACCGTAGATGCATCACAGAAATATGACGTGATCATCGGGCGCGGTGTTCTCAATGATGCCGCAGGGTATATAAAAGGGGCGACGAAAGCGAAAAATTTCGCTGTCATCACCGATGACAACATCCCTGCTGAATATTATGACCTGCTCTGCTCGGGCATGGATCCGGACTGCACTGTGACAAAGTTCGTGTTCCCGCACGGCGAAGCGTCAAAGTGCTCTGCTACGCTCAATGACATCTACGATTTCCTTGCCCGGAGCGGCATCACGCGCTCCGGCTGCATCATTGCGATGGGCGGCGGCGTGACCGGTGATATGGCAGGATATGCGGCTGCAACTTTCCTGCGTGGGCTGGATTATATACAGATACCCACGTCACTGCTTGCTCAGGTCGATTCATCCGTGGGCGGAAAGACCGCGATAGACATTCCCGCGGGCAAGAACCTCGTGGGCGCGTTCAAGCAGCCGAAGCTCGTGCTTGCCGATATAGATACGCTTAAGACCCTGCCTGAAGAATACCTCATAGACGGCATGGGCGAGGTCGTAAAGTACGGTATGATAAAGTCGCGCGAGCTGTTTGACATCCTTCTGGAAAACAATATCGGTTCTGTCATGGATATAATGGAGGACATCGTTTTCCGCTGCGTTTCGATAAAGCGCGATGTGGTGGAAGCGGATGAGTTCGAGAAAGGGGAGAGGATGCTCCTCAATTTCGGACACACGCTCGGTCACGCGCTGGAAAAGTATTATGATTACAGGGGCATCACCCACGGCTGTGCGGTAGCTGTCGGAATGGCAGAGATCACCCGCCTCGCCGTGAAGAACGGTATGTGCAGCGAAGAGACTGCGGCTCTGCTGGAAAAGTGCCTTGCGAATTATGGGCTGAGCAGTACGGACAAGGCGGATATCAATGATTACAAGCTGACCTGCGGCTTCGACAAGAAGCGCAGCGGTGCGGATATCAGCATCGTCATCTGCTCCGAGCCGGGCGTTTCCTCTGCCGTAAGGATGCCCGTGAGCGATCTTCTGAACAAATTTATAGGATAAATATATGAATGTAACTATTATTCCCTCAAAGCTGAAGGGCACGGTAAAGATACCTGCCTCGAAGAGCATGGCGCACAGGATGCTTATCGCAGCGGCGCTGGGCAGCGGCGGATCATTTATATCAAATGTCACGGATTCAGCGGATATCAATGCTACCTCTTCCGTGCTGTCCGCTTTCGGTGCGGATATCAATTCAACATTGGACTGCTATCGTATCAAAGGTATTTTTTCTGACGATAATGACTATGAGGATACAGGAGCTCCTGCCGACTGCTGTGAGAGCGGTTCCACGCTGAGATTTCTGATACCGGTCGCGGCGGCGCTCGGCAGAAAGACGGTCTTCACAGGCAGGGGAAAGCTCCCCGAGCGCCCGATAACCCCGTATCTGCGCGAACTTCCGAAGCACGGCGTCACATTTGGATACAACGGCACTATGCCGTTCACGGTCAGCGGAAAGCTGGATGCGGGCGTGTATGAACTGGAGGGCGATATATCCTCACAGTTCATAACAGGACTGCTGATGGCGCTCCCGCTCTGTGAGGGGGACAGTGAGATCCGTCTCATTTCTGTGCTGCAATCAAAGCCGTATGTGGATCTGACGCTCGAGGTGCTGAAAATGTCCGGCATAAAGGTGAAGGAATCGCTTGAAAACGGGCTTTATACCTATCGTGTGCCGGGTTCGCAGAAATATGGCAGACTGTCTGCAGAAGTCGAAGGCGACTATTCACAGGCGGCATTTTTCTGCGTTGCGAATGCCCTCGGCTGTTCTGTGAAGATGAAGGGTCTGAAAGAGGACAGCGCTCAGGGAGACAAGGCGATAACCGAAATAGTCCGCCGGTTTGAAGCGGACAGGTCGCCGTTCACCATAGACGTCGCGGATATACCCGACCTTGTGCCGATACTTACGGTGCTGGGCTGCTTTACCGACGGCGTGAGCCGCATCGTGAATGCGGCGCGTCTCCGCATAAAGGAGAGCGACCGCCTCGAAGCGATATCTGCTGCATTGAACGCAATAGGCGGTCACGTCGAAGCAGACGCGGACAGCCTTGCAATATATCCCGTTAAGGGATTTACGGGCGGTACGGTGGATCCCCGCAACGATCACCGCATTGCAATGGCGGCGGCGATAGCCTCCGTAAGGTCATCCGCACCGGTGACGATAACCGGAGCGGAAGCCGTAAACAAAAGTTACCCGTCATTCTTTGACGATCTTAGTGAACTGGGCGCAGAAGTCCGTTACAAATGACAGGGGAAAAAAGAGAAAGGTCGTGTTGCTGTGTCATCATTCTGGAACAATAATATAACTGTATCGATATTCGGGGAATCCCACGGACCGGGAATAGGCGTCGTGATAGACAGGCTCCCGCCCGGAGAGACTGTTGACCCTGAGTACATCAGGGAATTCATGGCAAGGCGCGCCCCTAAGAAGGACGGCACCACCACCTCCCGCGCAGAATCGGATATGCCGAATATTCTTTCCGGCGTGTGCAACGGAAAGACTACCGGGACACCGCTTGCGGCAGTTATCGCCAACAGCGATACCCACTCGTCCGATTACGGCAATATCAGCAGGCTCGCACGTCCGGGTCATGCGGATTATACCGGCGCACTGAGGTACAAGGGCTTCAATGATGTGCGCGGCGGCGGACATTTTTCCGGCAGGCTCACAGCGCCGCTCTGCTTTGCGGGCGCAGTGTGTGCACAGATACTCGAAAGGCGCGGCATATACACCGGCGCACATATCGTGCAGATACACAACATCAAGGACAAGCTGTTCGACCCCTGCAATATAGACCGCGATACGATAGTAAATCTGCGGCACAGGAAGTTCCCGACGCTCAGCCCCAAGAAGGGTGAAGCGATGCGCGAGGATATCCTCCGTGCGCGCGACAGCCTTGACAGTGTGGGCGGCATAGTTGAATGTGCGGTGATAAACGTTCCCGCAGGCGTGGGCTCGCCGATATTCGACGGCATAGAGAACAGCATATCACAGCTCATATTCGGCATACCCGCCGTGAAGGGCATCGAATTCGGCGTGGGCTTCGGCGCGGTAAAGCTCCTCGGAAGCCAGTGCAACGATGAATTCTACGTTGATGACCACGGTCATGTAAAGACGAAGAGCAACAATCACGGGGGGATACTCGGCGGCATATCCAGCGGGATGCCGATAATCTTCCGCGTTGCGTTCAAGCCGACACCCTCTATCGCACAGCCGGAGGAGACCATAGATTACAGCGCTATGACCAATGAGGTCATCGAGATAAAGGGCAGACACGATCCGTGCGTGGTCGCAAGGGCTGTTCCGTGCGTTGAAGCAGCGGCAAACATCGCTGTACTTTCTCACATGATAGACTATCCCAATTTCTGATGAACCGAAAAATGCAGCTTGTAACCGCTTTGTAACTTTTTAATCTAATTGTAATCTTATTGTAATCATATTGTAACCACATTTTTGCTATTTGCT
>CAMVPV010000168.1 GCA_947169455.1 uncultured Clostridia bacterium
CTGCTCACTATGACCGCGCCGTACAAGTTCCGCTCCGAGCCGTGGACGAAAGTATGCACCTCGGATGACTGGACGAAAGCCGCGCTCGATCTGCTCGGCGGGCGCAGCGGCATTACCGGGAAGTTCAGATATTCCACCCTCGGCATTCAGATACTTTCCGGCATCATCGAAAACTCATCGGGTATGAAGTGTATCGATCTTGCGAATGAATATCTGTTTGCACCGCTC
The DNA here is from genome assembly GCA_947169455.1 of uncultured Clostridia bacterium. The sequence goes on from CAMVPV010000168.1 coordinate 229, forward strand.
GGGATACCTCATCATGAAATACACGGAGACAGCTCAAAGGAGGATCAGTTCAACTTCCTGATGAGCAAGAAACCGAGGAAGAACGAGTGGTATTCCGACCCGAAAAATGTGGTAACGGCGGGTTGGGGACTTACACTTTCCGCGCGTGATATGGCAAGGATAGGCGTCATGGTGATGAACGGCGGTATCTATGGCGGCAGGAGAGTGATATCGGAAGAATGGATAAGCAGAATGATATCGCCGCACGTTGAACTCGGGAGGACCTTCGGGAATATGCAGTACGGCTATCTGTGGTACATCCCCGAAAAGGGAAAGAGGATATATGCCGCGATAGGCGACGGCGGGAACATCATCTATGCGAACGCCGAAAAGAACATCGCAGTCGGGATAAACGGAACGTTCAAGCCGAGGATATTTGACCGTGTGGAGTTCATAGAAAGCAAGATACTTCCTGCGATAGCGTAGTATCGTCACAATAAACGGAAACAGCCTGTATTCTGCTTGAATACAGGCTGACTGTCATATATCGGGATTTACGTGCACCATGCAGTGCTTAACATTCGGGAATTTCTTTTCTATCGCATCGTGGACTTCCTCGGCGGTGTTGTGCGCTTCGACGAGCGTTTTTTCCGAATCCATGAGGATCTCCCCTTCGACATATATTTTTGAACCGAACAGTCTTGTCTTGATCTCATCTATCCCGAGAACGCCGTCTGTTCCGAGAATGACATTTCTCATTTTGTCAATTGTTTCATCGGGGCAGGATTTATCCACCATTTTATCCACAGCGTCGCGGAATATATCTATCGCAGCCTTTTCGATGAATGCACATATTACCACGCTTGCAAGCGGGTCAAGTACGGGTGCGCCCATTCTTGCGCCGAGAATACCCACGAATGAGCCTACCGATGAAAGAGCATCAGAGCGGTGATGCCATGCATCAGCCATGAGCGCGCCCGAATCGATCTTCTTGGCAGCGTGTTTTGTATATTGGAACATCATTTCCTTTACGATGACCGAGATCACTGCCGCTGCAAGTGCAAATGTGCCCGGCACGGCAAGCTCTGCCGTATTTGAAGATGCTATCTTTAGTATGCCGCCGTAGCCTATTCCGAGACCCGTCACTGCGAGCACTGCCGCAAGCAGCACAGAAGCCACACACTCGATCCTCTCGTGACCGTAGGGGTGTTCCTTGTCGGGATTTTTATTTGCGAGCTTCACGCCGGCGATGACCACGAATGTGCTGAACACGTCTGATGCCGAATGGACGGCGTCCGATATCATTGCGCCCGATCTTGCGAGGATCCCCGCGAGGAGCTTCAGCAGGGAAAGCACAAGGTTTACGATTATGCTGACGACCGAAACACGTGTTGCTGTTTCTGTGAAATCATCCTTATTCTGAATATTGTCATGTTCCATACGATCATCTCCGGAGTGAACGTTCTGTTCACTTGTATGCTTTCCTCTGCATATCCGTTTTACGGCTTTTGAGAGGAAATATTATAAAAATATGTTATTATATTATAGCAGTATAAATTTATAAATAATATTAACAAATAATAAATGAAATGTAAAAGTATTGCTCCCGCTTGTCTTTTATCAATCGATATGTTATTATATATATGCAATTCGGAAAATCGGTCTGTCCTGTCTGTCAGGCAGATCGGTTTTTATATGTGCTCATGCGTTTTTTTAGGGAGAGGTCAAGCAATATATGTCATTCAACAAGGAACTTTACAAAAAATTATTCGCAATAGTAACGCCGATAGCTTTTCAGTATCTGATGGGTTCAATGGTCACAGCAAGCGATGCTTTCATGCTCGGCTTTCTCGATCAGGATTCACTGTCTGCGGGTTCGCTCGCGGGTCAGACAGCGTTTGTATTCAGCCTGTTTTACGGGGCGTTCGTTTTCGGTCTGACAGTACTTGCGGCGCAGTACTGGGGGAAGGGCGACCGAAGAACAACGGAGGAAGTCTTTGCAGTAACGATGAGATATTCACTGCTCGTAGGGCTTCTGTTCACGCTTTCGTCGGCGCTGATACCTGAGCTCATAATGAGATTCTTTACCTCCGACCCCGTACTTATCGGAAAGGGAGCGGACTACCTGCGCACAGTATCACTGTCCTACCTGCTCACGGGATTTACGCAGGCGTACTTCGGGATGATGAAGGTGTGCGACAGGGCAAAGCTGAGCTCACTGATAGGTTCGCTGGCTGTGGTGCTGAATATAGTGCTCAACAGCCTGCTGATATTCGGCATCGGCATTTTCCCGCAGATGGGGATAAAGGGCGCGGCACTCGCTACAACGCTTGCCCGTGCATTTGAAGCGGTCATGGTGGTGATCGCCGTGGCAGGGAAGAAGTGCCCTTCGCTTGATATAAAGCTGATGCTGCATTCTGAGAACAAAAGACTGCACAGGGATTACTGGAAATACACCGTTCCGCTGCTTATTAATCAGATAGGCTGGGGCGGAGGCGTTACGATGTACTCGGTGATAATGGGGCATCTCGGCACCGATGTGGTAGCGGCAAATTCGATAGCAGGCACTGTGCGTACCGTCATCGCGAGCCTGTGCTGGGGGATAGCCTCTGGTGTGGGGATAATCCTCGGCGGTATGCTTGGGCGCAATGAGCTTGATGAAGCGAAGAAAGCGGGCGGCAGCTTTGTGCGGTTCTCGATACTTGTCGGTGCCGCTTCGGGTCTGGTGATACTTGCACTTACCCCGCTCGTGATGAAGTTCATACACCTTGCGCCGCAGGCACAGCATTACCTTAAATATATGATGTTAATGGCGGCATACTACATAATCGGCAACTCGCTGAATTCCACGATAATCTCGGGGATATTCCCGTCGGGCGGCGATACGCGCTTCGGTATGTGGTGCGATGTGATAACGCTGTGGGCTGTGATAGTACCTGCGGGTATGATAGGTGCATTTGTACTGGAACTGCCGGTGCTTGCGGTGGCGTTCATACTCACGCTCGATGAATTTGTGAAGATACCCGCGGTCTATCGTCATTATATGAAATACAGCTGGGTGAAGAACATCACAACAAAAGTGTAGCATAAGAATACTAACAGAAACAGGAAACTGTTTTTGACGGAAAAATTCCGGATATCCGGTCTGCAAAATAATACATCTTACATGGAGATAAGTATATGACAAACAAAGAAATTCTTAAAATTGCTATGGAACAGTCCGCTGTGGACTCCAACTGCACTGCGGAAGATTTTACGAGAACGGAAAATGTCATAGTTCGTTCCGCAAAGAACGAAAAAGCGAGGATATATCTTGAACTTCCGTTTATATGCGATATTGTGACCTACGGCAGCAATATCGTGGCGTCGGTCAGTGAAGGGTATGAAACTGCCGTGCGGGAATATCTTGCATCGACGGATGCGATGCACGCCTTTGAAACGCCTTCTATCTACAAGCTGAATGAACTGATGAAGCCGCACGGGGCGGCGGTGTGCTTTCAGGCGGAGTACTGGCTGCCCGACCTCAATATCCTTGAGGCGCTGCCGTGCGCTTATGAAACACGGACGCTCTGTCCGGATGATTTTGCTCCGCTTTATACAAAAGAATGGTCGAATGCGCTCTGCGAAAAACGCAAGTTTGCCGATGTCCTCGGAGTGGGAGCCTATGACGGCGGAAAGCTTATCGGTCTGGCGGCGTGCTCTGCGGACGGCGAGAATATGTGGCAGATAGGTGTCGATGTACTTCCAGGATACCGCCGTAACGGTATCGCATCAGCACTGACGAGCAGGCTTACGCTGCTGATACTCGAACACGGAAAAGTACCGTTCTACTGCTGCGCGTGGTGCAATATACGTTCGGCGCGAAATGCCGTTAAAAGCGGTTTCCGCCCCGCATGGAACCAGCTGACCGTTAGGAGCAGGGGATTCATCGATAAAATAAACAGCGGCGAATGACTTGATTTTTCAGGTAAAATGCGGTATAATAGTATAAAAATGATAATGGAGGGCAGTAATCTATGAAGAATGATCTCAGGCTCCGCGCTGCTTCGCTGCTTTGTGCGGCACTTCTGGCAGGCTGCGGAAATACAGCAGTATCCGAACCGGCTCCTGCTGCTTCGGAAACAACAACAACAGCTTCCTCTGCTGCTGCATCGGAGGAAACAACGGTATCATCTGCTGCGACCGAGGAAAAAGCAG
>CAMVPV010000169.1 GCA_947169455.1 uncultured Clostridia bacterium
AGCCGCATTTTGTCATGCAGTCTTTCAGCATCTTCTGAAGATTATCGGTATCGGGGCGCGATGTTCGGTATTCTCCGTCCCTGTGCTTTCCGCAGACCGGAAAAAGCCATTTAACGACGAGCCGCACTCCCGAACACAACGGCGTTTCCGGACGATGAGCAGCGAGCGAGGCGGTCAGCTTTGACTTTGCGTCCTTTACCTCGGGCGGGTCGCAGAAAACGGGTTTCCCTCTGCGGAGCGTGACCCTGTGCTCCTGCGCCGTGACCGTTGGCGGGTGCATTGGCATGAAAAATTGCAGCATACAGATCTCCTTTCGTGTATCATACACTTTAATCATATAAAGTGCCACCATTTTCGTTTTTTGAAAAGTTCGTTCCGGTGTGTGTCCACGACGCCCCCTCAAAGGCGGTCGTGGCGCACACGAACGCAGTGAGTTCTATCCACCCTGAAAGGGTGGAGCAAAATGGTGTCGGCACCATTTCATATGAAATGGTGTGGTGGGGGAGACACCACATCAGCGAAATGGTGTGGTGGGGGAAGCACCATTTCTTATGTTATGGTGTGGCGGGGACGTTTCAACATTTGCAAAAAAGCTGTTGAAAGCGGTGCCGCCTCACTGCTCCGGAGCTGCTCCCGTTATCCTGCCGGTGCTCTTGTCGATGATGAATCCGGCATCTTTAGCCCAGCGGCGGACAGTGTTTTCGGGATTTCCGAGCAGGGTAACTATGTCCTGCATGGTAGGCTGTTCACCGCCGATACAAAGCGAATTGTACGCATTGATGAACCTGTCCCTGTTGTCATCGGCTTTTTTCCTGCGTGATTCCGTCGCTTTCTTCCACGGCTCCTTGTCGTCGTCAAATCTGAGGTCTGCGAGCACGCCGCTCGTATCGACCGTATGAACGGGGTGATCGAACCAGCAGTTCACCGGCTCGAATGTGGGAAATTCACGCAGCACTCCTTCGATGCGCCATGCCTTGCGGTGAGATATGCGGACTTTCTGCTGTTCTATCTCCGAGCACATCAGCTTGTAGGAATTGGCTTGCAGCCTGCTCTGTGCGTGCTCCCGCATCTTCGGAGCGGAGAACAGGTCGTCCTGCGATATGCTGTTCTCAAAATCGGGAAAGAAACGTTTCAGCCATTTCAGACAGATACCGCAGACGAGGCGGTTCTCCTCCTGTTTCCGTATGCCGTCCGTGACCGCAAGCTCCGTGAGGTCGAGGAGCGCATCGGGGTCGCGTGCGAACACTCCCGAGCCGGACGCCCTGTCCATCGACTTCTTCTGTCCCTGAAAGCCCTTGCTGTGGTGGTGGCAGTAGATCACCGCACAGCCGACCTCGGTGCATACCTTGTCGAACTGATTGCAGAAGTGCGACATCTGATCGGCGCTGTTTTCGTCGCCGGTGATTATCTTGTATATCGGGTCGATGATCACAGCTGCGTAATCCTTTTTCTTTGCACGCCGTATCAGCTTCGGGGCGAGCTTGTCCATCGGCGCGGAGCGTCCGCGCAGGTTCCATATATCAATGCTTCCGAGGTGCTGCGGTTCGATGCCGAGTGCAGTGTAGACGTCCTTGAAGCGGTGCAGGCAGGACGCGCGGTCAAGCTCCAGATTGACATACATGACCCGTCCGCGGGTGCATCTGAAGCCGAGCCATTCCGTACCCTCCGCGAGTGCGATGCACAGTTCGATGAGGGCGTAGCTCTTGCCGGCTTTGGACGGTCCCGCGATCAGCATTTTATGTCCCTGGCGGAGCAGTCCGTCTATGAGCGGCGGGGACAGTTCGGGCAGCGCGTCCCATTCCGAGGCAAGATTTTCGGGGTCGGGCAGGTCGTCGTTTATGCTCTCGATCCATTCCTGCCATTCGAGGAAATTCTCCCTGCCGATGTTGGCATCGACGATATACTGTTTCTTATCTCCGCGGACAACGCCCGGCATACGCGACAGCCGCGAGGGATTGCGGTTCTGACGGTCTATATCAAGACCGTTTTTGCGGCATACATCATACAGATAATCGACGCGCCTGCGGTATTCGTCATAATTCGGAGCATCGACCCGCACTATCGCATGAAGCGACTTTCCGCCCGAATACACGAGCACCGCGACGGGCAGCTCCAGTTCACGGATAATAGTGTTCTGCTCGTCGATGCTCATGCTGTCCGATTCCACCAGAGCATAGCGGAATTCGGTGACGTTCTCGTTCTTGACGCCCTTTCCGTCGAGCGGATTGAAGCGTATCCATGCCCCCGCCCCGGGATCATAGTCGCCGAGTACAGCGCCGATATCGTCGCCGTGCTTGTTCAGCTCCGCAATGAGCTCGCCCGCTGTTCTCGTGCAGGAACCGGACGTCGGCAGATATTTTACTTTGCCCTTGTCCTCTTTTTTCCATGTCTCGGTGACGAAACCGACGTTCTCGGACGGTTCAAAGAGCAGTTCGAGATATCTTGTCAGCTCCGCGCCGGGGTGCCATTCGGCAGGCTCTGAAATACGTGAAATTTCAAGGTGATCCTTATGTATGATAACGCCGTCCGATTCCTCTGCGGTTATTATATCGTCCCAGTCGAATGAACTTATCCCGCCCGATGACGAGGGCTGCCAGCCCTGTTCCTTGGCATAATGGAATATCGTGCCGGGGGTCACCGGAGCGGACGAGCCGTTGAAGCTGCGCCATTTGCGCTCGCAGTCGCCCGCATGATACCGTGCGGCATCGCGGCGGCTCCAGCTGTCCCACACATCGCAGGAAATGCCGTTATCCTTCAGCGCCATGCCGACATTGAGCCACTCCTGATAGTCCAGCCTTGCGGGGTCGATGTAGTCAAGTATCTCTGTGATCTCTAAAATGGAAGATCACCTCCTGCATCAAATGCATTATCATAAAAATGTTCACGCTGAACGCTTTCGGGAAAATAATCCGCCGCATTTATATCGGAAGGGACGCGCCAGTTGTTCGCGGCGATCCTGTTGATAAGAGCGCTCGCTTCATTGAACTGCCATGTGCCGACTTTCTGAAATCCCTTGTTCTCCAGCAGACGTATCTGCTTCGGTGTGGTCAGACCCTCCGCACGGCGTTTTGCAAGGCGGTCAAGAATGAGCTTCGCCTTGCCTGCGTTTTCTATCTCGTCAGGGAATATCCCCATTTTTTCGAGCGTTGCCCGCTGCTTGTCAGTCGGCGGAGCACATTCCCAGCCGAACGCGGGAACGTAGTTCGCAAGGTCTGCCGCCTGTATCGACATTTCATATTGCAGAGGATCCACGAGGGAGCGCTTGCGCTTTTTCATCTCGGCGAGCTTCTGTGCGAGAGCGGCTTCGCGTTCTGCGACAACGTCCTCGGACGCTCTCTCCTCCGCTTCTTCTATATCGACCGCACAGCCCGCACTATCCGCAAGGTTTTCGGTCATTTTTGCGGCGACCTTTTCATCCGAGCAGATGAGCGATGCGGGTCTGCACAGCTCGTGCCGCGAGGTGTGCCACAGGAAATCGAGGAGCAGCAGCTCGGTCTTTCCGGGAGCGAGGCGTGTTCCGCGTCCGACCATCTGACAATACAGCGAGCGCACCTTTGTCGGGCGCAGCACGATCACACAGTTCACATCGGGACAGTCCCAGCCCTCGGTGAGCAGCATCGAATTGCAGAGGACATCATATTTTCCCGCTTCGTAATCTGCGAGTATCTCTGCACGGTCGGGGCTGTTCCCGTTGACCTCGGCGGCACGGAACCCTTTTTCGTTGAGGATATCGCGGAACTTCTGCGATGTTTTCACGAGCGGCAGGAAAACGACGGTCTTTCTGCCGGTGCAGTAGTTCCGCATTTCGTCGGCTATCTTGTAGAGATACGGGTCGAGGGCGGTGTCTATGTCGGACGCCTTGAAATCGCCAGCCTGCGTTGCGACGCTGCTGATATCCAGTTCCAGCGGTATCGTGACGGCTTTTATCGGCGAGAGATATTTTTCCTTTATCGCCCGCGGCAGGGTGTATTCATAAGCAAGGCTCTGGAAATACTGCCCGAGGTTCTTCATATCGCCGCGGTCGGGCGTAGCGGTCACGCCGAGGACGTTTGCCGCAGGGAAGTGTTCAAGGACATTCTGATAGCTGTCGGTTATGCAGTGATGTGCTTCGTCGATGATTATCGTCCCGAAGTAGTCGGCGGGAAACATATCGAGCCGCTTCCGGCGCATGAGCGTCTGCACCGAGCCGACGGTTATGCGGTACCAGCTCCCGAGGCAGCTTTCCTCTGCCTTTTCGGTCGAGCAGATGAGCCCGGTCGTCTTTTTTATCTTGTCGGCTGCCTGTTCGAGAAGTTCTCCGCGGTGTGCGAGGATAAGCACTCTGTCGCCGTGAGCGACGCGCTCCTCCGCTATCTTGGCGAAAACGATAGTCTTTCCGCAGCCT
>CAMVPV010000170.1 GCA_947169455.1 uncultured Clostridia bacterium
AGCAGCGCATTCGTAATGCGCAGGTCGCGTGTTCAAGTCACGTTTCCAGCTCCAATCCCTGCGGAGATCCGCGGGGATTTTTATATACATATTTAAGTAAGGCAAAAAAATCCGGACCCCGAAACGAACTCCGAATTTTAATTATACGTTACTGTAATACTTACGCAATGATGTTCCTGAGAGCAATCATAACGCTTGCTCTGCCGACCATCTCGACCTTGCCCTGCTCAACGGAATCGGAGAGGGAGAGCTTGCCTTCGGTCACGCTTATGAGAGTATCGGAATCAGCAGTTACATAAAGGTCAGCGCCCTTGTAGTCGAAAGGCTGAACATCTGCTGTACCGCCTGCGCTCTTTACGTAGAACTTGCCCTCAACTGTGCCCGTGAGAGTGATCTCCGCTGCGAACTCGGAAACGGGCTTAGCCTTTGCAGCCTTCGCACGTACAGTCTCAACGAGCTTCTCATAGGGTGTAGCCTCGGGAGCAGCCTTTTTCTTGGTGGTCTTGGCAGCCTTGGGAGCTTCTTCCTTCTTCTCTGCGCACTTTCTGCCGCCGCACTTCTTTGCAGCGGGAGCCTTGACGGTCTCCGCGGTGCTTTCTTCCTTTTCAACGGACTTTTCAGCCTTTGCAGCAACTTCCTCGGGAACAGCTGCGGTTTTCTTAGCTCTTGCCATATCTTATTTCCTCCTGTAAGAAATAATAAAACAATTTGAATAACTGCCGGGTAATGGACTGCGTGCCGATCAATTCAGACCGCTGTCCGGTTTGCTTTAATCTTTTATAATTATACAGTGCTTTTCAAAAAATGTCAATACAGTAAATAAATATTGTGCAATATTACAATTCAAATACAATTTTTATTTTGATATATGTCCGTTTTCAATATAAAAATTACCGCCGCACCGCGGTTTATGCCGAATTGTGACCGGAAAGGAACGCCTGTATAATGATTATTGAACATAAACAAAAGAATTATTCGTGTGAGTTATATATTTTCAATAAATATAAAAGGAAATTTAATTTTTGATTATGGACAAAAATCGTCGGATATAGTATAATATAATTGAAAAATTCTTATTGCCGAAAGGATCGAACTATGAATCTTCAGCATCTGAAATATATAGTGGAAGTCGAAAGGGTCGGCTCGATAACAAAGGCAGCGTCAAATCTTTTTATGGGACAGCCTAACCTCTCCAAGGCGATCAAGGAAGTTGAGAGCGAGATAGGGATACAGATCTTCAACCGCAGCGCAAAGGGAGTATTCCCGACCGAAAAGGGTGCGGTGTTCCTTGAACACGCTCACGCTGTCCTCGTTCAGCTCGACAAGATACAGGAGCTTTACAAGCCCGAGACCGAAAACCGCATAACCTTCAGCATATCTGTACCGAGAGCATCGTACATCACGAGTGCTTTTGCGGAATTCGTGCGCAAGCTCGACAAGGACAAGCCGGTCGCTATAGATTTCAAGGAGACCAATTCAGTTGAGGCTGTTGAAAACGTCGCGGCGGGTATCCATAATATCGCTATCATCCGCTACGAAAAGACCTACGAGGAATTCTTTCTGTCGCTGCTCTCAGAAAAAAACCTCATTTATGAGCCTGTGCTCGAATTTGAGTACCGTCTGCTGATGTCGGCGGAAAATCCGCAGGCTGATGCGGATGATGTTCCGCTTGCTGCTCTTGCGGATATGACCGAGATAGTTCATGGCGACCTTACGATACCGTATCTTTCCGCTTCCTACACCAAGAAGAATGACGGCAGCGCGAGCCGCCGCAGGATATATGTATATGAGCGCGGCAGTCAGCTTGATCTGCTTCGCAATGTCAGCTCGACTTATATGTGGGTATCTCCCATGCCGCTGGAACTGCTCGAAACTGGAAGGCTGGTGCAGAAGACCTGCAGCGAGGCGACAAAGCGCTACAATGACGTGCTTGTTTATCCGTCATCATATTCGTTTACCGATGCGGACAATGATTTCCTTGCCGAGCTGTATTCGGTGAGGGACAGCATCGCTTCGGGCTCGGACAGACCTGCTCCGAAGGGCAGATGACAGTATGAGACCGACCGTCAGATATGCATCTGCGCTCATGATGTCGGCTACTGTTATGCTGTGTGCCTGCAATGATATCGATACTTCGGACGGTGAGACTGGTGAAACATCATCATCAGCGGGGATAGTTACGATAACCCTTGCGACGGATGATGCAGGTGATCCGGATTATCCCTTGCAGGCGGGCGGGCTCGTTTTCTATGAAAGACCTGAGACTGTGATCTCTCTTTCTCCTGCGCTGACCGAGATGATCTATGACGTCGGCGGCGGCGATACGCTCATAGCGGCAGGAAAATACTGCGACTATCCCCCTGAGGCGGAGGCGCTCATCCGTACCGGGTCGGCAGCAAACCCCGATATAAATGCGATACTTGCACTTGCGCCGTCGCTTGTTATATCGGGAAGTCCGATCGCCAAAAAGGACATGACCGTTCTCGGTGATGCGGGTATAAATGTCCTCATTGCGGAACAGCCCTCCGATGCAGACGGTCTGTATGACGAATATCTTATGCTGGCGGGTCTGTTCGGCGGAAAAAGTTCCGCCGAACAGACAGCTTCAAGGGCAATGGAACCTTTCAATGCGCAGCTTGCTTCTGCGGAAAATGATCTTGGCAGGTTCATTCTGATAATGGACAGTGATCTCAGTGCAGCGACAGGGGATTCTTTTGCGGGGAATGTTCTTTCACACTTCGGTGAGAATATCGCTGCGGGGTATGCGGATTACTATATGCCGCCCGGTGATATCATCGATGCCTGCCCTGATACGATACTGCTTGCAAGGTCGGTCGCCGAAGGCGACAGAGCGCTTTTTGACGAAACTTTCCGGGATACCTCGGCTGCGCTGAACGGACGGGTGTATGTGATAGATACGAGCCTTTACGAACGCCCGACGGCACGCCTTGCAGATGAACTGGAAGTTATCCGCTCAATACCGCCGCCGGAATAACGGAGTAATATTTATGAAGAACGCAAAATCAGGTCATGAGACCGAGAGAAAATTCCTTATCAGGATACCCGCCGGGCTTGAAAAGCTCCAGTCGGGCGAGATGAGCATAATCCAGACCTACCTGAAAAGGAAAGACCCTGAGGTACAGCGCCGCGTGAGGAAGATCACCCGCGGCGGAGAGACCGAATATGTATATACCGAGAAGAAGCACCTCAGCGGGATCACACGCGAGGAGACAGAGTATTTCCTCACAGCGGAAGAATACGCAGCACTTTACCGTGAAAAGGACGGGTCGCTCGCCGAGGTGATAAAGACGCGCCATTTCATCGATCACGAGGGTCAGCATTTTGAAATGGATGTTTATCCGTTCTCGGACAGGCTCGCGACCATCGAACTCGAACTGTCCGATGAGAAGCAGCGGATAATCATGCCGCCGTTCATAGATGTGATAAAGGAAGTAACGGGGGATCCCGAGTATTTCAATGCGGCACTTTCCGGCAGAGGTGCGTTCCCGGATGATGCAGATTGTGGATAATGCTGTGATTTTCGGGATATAATTGTGCATTCATACAAATTTCCGCCGCGGATGAAAAAAATCGTTCCCGTGAATACATTTATATACAGATAACGATGAAACGGGGGATTGTTATGTTCGGAAAATTTATCGCTGCATTCATTGCAGGGATCATAGCGTTGGTGCTTCTCACAGCATCGGTATCGGCAGCGTCCTATGCCGAGGAATTTGATATGTACGGGTTCATCTCGGTCAGCGATTCGATAGTGCTCGCATCCTATGCAGGGAGATCGGGGGACGAATACCGCTTCAAGGTGATCAGGACCCTTAAGAACGATATGCCGGATAAGTACTTCTTTCTCGCCGCAAATGAATGGTTCTCCTCAGAGCTCACCGTGAACGGCAGATATGTGCTGTTCCTTGACAGGGATATATCCGTGTATTATCCTCACGACCGCTATACGGCAGTGAACGGTGTGCTGATCACAGCAGACAGCAGGAATACAGTCACTTCGATGACTGCCCAGGGCATTCCCGTTGAAAATTTTCCGGAGAGTGTTTCCTCGCTGAAGAGGTACATCAACGAGGTGCCTGATATGTCCGACAAGCCGCGTGATTATATCCGCTCATCCGATACGGAGGAGATAATACGTCAGTCCGACTGTATCGTTTCGGCGGAGATAACCGAGCGAATCGGCAGCAGCTCCGAAAAGGGGTGCAGCATCTATAAGTGCAGTGTTAAGGGATCGTTCAGAGGTGAACTGAGCGGGGAATTCATGATAGAGCTGTTTGACAGCAAGGTGCGGATCGGTGAGACATACTATCTGCTGATCAACAAGAATTCCGGAAAATATG
>CAMVPV010000171.1 GCA_947169455.1 uncultured Clostridia bacterium
GACAGTGTCTCTTTACTGTTGGTCACAGTACAGACCGAGCCCTCCCCACGTTTCAGTGAATAGAGCATATCACGGTTCACCGTGCCGTCAATGCTTAAAGGGTTGATCCCTGTGTAGATCGCACCGTTCGGGGTGACCACATCGCAATACAATACCTCATCCATATTGCCTGTAAGCTTCAGCCTGCCCTTGATATCCTCGCCGTATCTGTTATTGATGATCCGTTCCGAAAGCGTAGGATAATTAGTCGGGGAATCCTCGATGAAGCTCTCTTTTGAACAGGGCACTTCATAGTGCTTTCCCTCGTATGTGAAGGACATCTTGCCGTCCTTATAGCCTGTGACTTCGGCGGTTATCGTGAGGTGTTGCGGCACGCTCTGCGAACTGATATCAAGTCCTGACGAGACCGTTGTACCGTCTGTCGTTCCGGATACCACGGCCTTGCTTTCATCAGTATCAACGTAGTCTGAGCAGCCGCCGCTCCCAACGCTAAAACCGCTTTCCTCATCTCTTTCTCCTTACTGTCCCAGCTTGTTTATGTCAAACTCAAATTCGATATCTCCTGTCTCCGCATCAACTAAGATGTACCTGCGCACATCTCCCGGGTCGTTTTCTCCGGTGAGCTGGCTGTGGGGAACGTCGATGACAAACTCCCACACTATCCTGCCCTTATACTTCGTGCCGGGGGCATTGTATGGTATGGCCTGTTCCGCAGGCAGGTCTGCATCGTACTGCGGTGAAAGAGTGTATTTCAGCCCGATGCTGTTTATCTCCGGGGGTGTCTCGAAATCCGTAAAGGTGCTCTCAATGCACCGCAGGGCGCTGGACAGAGATATGATCTTATCAAGATTCTGCCCCTCATCGGGCTCCACCATTCCGTCTCCGTTTGTGAAATAGCTGATATCGGTGCCGTTTTTCATTATCATTGCTATCCGCTTGTTTGCATATTTCAGCTTTGAGGTGCCTGCTTCAACGATCTGATTGAGCTCGTCCAGCTCTATGCCCTTATAGATCAGATGCACATTGAACTGCAAGGCATTCTCGCCGAAATCGTTCTGTCTTGCAAGCACAGCCTTTACGCAGACCTTGTAATCGGGTTCAAGGTCGGCATAGTTTTTATCGAGCCATTTATTGGCGGTCTCCACAGCCTCGGCAACGGATATCTCCGTGCCGTTGAGATCGTACTTGTCCGAGAGATCGTCCTTCCTGTCAGCGTGGTATATTTTTCTCACCTTGCCGCACTCGCACTGCTCATAAAACAGAGGTGACTTCATAAAGCAGAGAAAGCCGTTGTCCCAAAGAAAATAGTGTATCTCTTTTTCCTCGTCCCTGAAACCGCTGCTGTGGAATGTAAATGCCTTGCTGTAATCCCACGAGCCCTCCTCGGCTTTAACGCCCTTTATCAGCTCGGCATCGAAGAACCTGCCTGCAAGCTCCTGAGCCCTGTCGCTGACACCATCGGTCTGTACGAAATCGCACCGGACATAATTATCCGGCAGGACAACATTTATATTATCCGACAGCGTGAAATTGGCATACTTCTCCGAAAGCGCCTTGTCAGCATCGGCTTTGAGCTCAGACACCGTGATACTTTCGGGCTTGGCATCGGCTGAAACACTGAGGCTGTTGTTTTCTCTTTCTTCCGCTTTGGATATCACATTCTCCGGCACACCCGCGCATGAGGCAAGCAGCCCCGCGCATAACAAAATAACAAAAAGTCTTGCTCTGGTTTTCATATTAACGCTCCTTTCTCAGAGATCGTATTCTATATCGCCTGTAAGCACATCTACCTGTATGCACCTGCAGGAGCGTTCGTCGTCCTGCGAGTAGGCAATATCGTATTTCAGTTCCCACACAAGACGGCTCTCAAAAGTGATCCCCGGTTCATAATACTTCTGCCCGGATGAAGGGTCATAGTCCGGCGAAAGGGTGTATTTCAGCCCGATCGAGCTTATCTCCGGTATGCCCCGGTCTTTCTCGTCGAGGTGATCGAGAACGCTTGAAAGTGACACGGCACTATATATTTTCTCTTTCTTATCCGGCAGCAATATACCGTTCAGATTCGTGAACATACTTATCTCATTAGGCTTTTTTATGGTGAGAAGGAGAGTGTTGGTAACGTAATTCATTTTATGATCGTCCCTTGACAGCTTGTTCACTTCGCTTTCGAGATGCACCCCGAACAGGCTTTTTTCCACCTCAGCCTCAAGACGGCAGTTCCCGAAATCATCGCTGCAAACATTCACATTCTTCACCTTAAAGGTGTAGTCCGGCTCGAGATATGCATAGTTCTCATTCACCCATTTTTGGAATACGTCCGCCGCCTCGCCCACGGTGATGCTGCGGCCGTCAAGTTCAACCGTTTCATTGAACCCTTCGCCCCGGTCAACATGACAGCACCTTACCAACTTACCGGGATCGAGGCAGTCAAACACCGACGGTCTGAAAAAGCACAGAAATCCGTTGCTCATCAGATAACAATGCTCTTTCAGCTTCTCATCGTGAAAGCCTGCATTGAGCATCTGCCCCTCCGGGCTTTTCTCCGGGGTGCTGTCCGAATATTCGATATTCACCTTTGAGAGCAGCTCCCTGTCATACAGCTTTTCAAAGACCTGCCCATACTGCTTTTCCATGCCGTCAGCCTGCACGAAAGATCGCTCATAAAGCTCATCGGGGATATCAACGGCGATACCTTTACGCAGCTTGATGTGATCGTATTTCTTCGACAATGCCGCCTGTACATCGGCACGCAGATCAGCAGCATTGATCGCGTACAGATCACCAACAGGTATTTCTCTTATCAGCGAAGTATCCTCCGAGCGGTAGTCCCCGAAACGGCTGTATTCAAGACGGTTCAGCGCCACCGGGACGCCCACTGCAACAGCCGCAGCAGTCCCGAAGCCCACCAGCTTTGCGGCAAAGCTCCTGCCTGCCACCCTTGCAGCTCCTACCGCAGCGGCGTGTTCAAAGCTTGCGTCTGCGGTGTTTTGGAGCAGCGCCTCCATAGGCACGGCCGCAAGCAGAGCCCCGCTGCCGAACAGCTTTTCTATCCTTTTGCGAATTACCGAACGCGCCCGGAACAGCTTGTGCTTGGCGCTGTTCTCGTTCACTCCCAGGGACTTCGCCACCTCTGCCACCGACATATCCTCATAGTAGTAAAGAATTACCGCAGACCTCAGCTCCGGCGGGAGACCGTCTATCACGGCTTTGAGCTGCTCTCTGGTCTCCTTATCCGAAACATAGTCCTCGGGCAGCATTATCGGCTCCGCAAGTGAGGAGACTTTCACCGCATCGTCGAGCTCTTTATCGTTCCCGAAGCTCTCCGTGCGGGAGCTTTCTTTATTGTATTTCACGCACTTGCTGTAAGCAATGGAATAAAGCCACCCGATGAAGGATTCATCGGAGCGCAGCTCGCAGATATGTTCAAGGGCGGTCACAAAGGTCTCGGATGTGATGTCCCGGGCAGCCTCGCTGCTGCCGGTGCTGCGCAGGGCAAAGAAAAACACCTTCTCCGAGAATTCGTTATATAGCGCCTCAAAGGCCGTTTTATCCCCTGCCTTCGCTTTCGCTGCAAGGGCAGCTGTCTCTTTCCTGTTCAACGGTGTTTTCCTCCTTCCCGCCGAAAATGCTGCGGTAGATCTCCTCCATGACCGCATCATCGGGGAGATCGTCATACAGCGCCAGTATCTGTTTTATCAGCTCGTCAATAGTTACCGCCATATCCGCAGCCCCTTTCATAGTCCTTTGAACGTATAGAGTTTTGAGGGAGCAAACGGTTTAACTTTTTGGAACACATTTGTATGATTGAACAAAATAATTCATTAATAATTGTGCATAATATCATTTGTTTTTGGTGTGCCCAATAATATTGTAACATAAAATCAGCAATATGGGAACAGGCGTTATTTGATTTTTAATAAGAAACAACTGGGAACAGAATGAATGTATCGTTTTTAAAGCCAATTGACAAAATCAAGAATAACGCTCAAATGATACCTTATTTTATAAAAGGCAAATACTTATACATTTGAGGGATAAACATCTGAAATAGCATCAGCCACCTCGTCCTCATCAGCCAAAAAATAATCTATCAACTCATTTATATTGGCTTCCGTCACCCCCATCCTCTCCGCCAACAACATCGCAGCCTGCTCCGAGCTGTCAAGCTGCACCTCGCCCGACTTGACCTTATCCAAAATGTCAACCATATAACTGGACACCGCATTGGTATCGGAGATGATAGGCGGTACCTGCTCTTGCGCCTCAGCATTATGTTCAGCATAGAGATCCCGCAGTATCTGATTGAAACGTTCCGTGATACGATAACGCAGGAACTCATCCTCATCGACTTTCGTCTCGTTT
>CAMVPV010000172.1 GCA_947169455.1 uncultured Clostridia bacterium
GTATTGTTTTTTACAGAGACTTTTCCATATACCCGCAGGTGAACGGGAAAAAGTCGAATTTTTTCGTACCGGTGTGGATAAATCCGCTGTTCTCGTACCATTTGCGGAGCACGGTGTTTTCCTCCACTATGCCGATGTTCATCTTCACGCAGCCGGCATCCCGTGCCCTGCTGAAAGCATCGTACAGCAGTTCCGTGCCGAAGCCGCCGTGTCTGTATTGCGGCAGCACACACAGATTGTTCAGTTCACATTCGCTGTTATCCTGCATCAGCAGGGAATAATATCCGACGATACCGCCGCTTTCGGCAAAGTATGCCGCCATTGTCCGTTTTTCGCAGTCGAATTGATGATATATCCTGTCATCGGTCGTCGAAAAAGCTGTGAAGCGCGGAGCGTTTTCCGGAGTGATACCGAATTCGTCCGCAACGGTCCTGAAGCTTT
Source organism: uncultured Clostridia bacterium (assembly GCA_947169455.1). Next base: position 442 of record CAMVPV010000172.1, read on the forward strand.
CGCGTATCACCGCCGCGCACTGCGGTATGTCGCTCCTGACGATCAGACTTATCATAAATGTGCCCCCTTGTTTTTATGTATTATTATACACCTGCACACCCGTTTTGTCAACTGTAATACCGCATTCTGATGATTGACAAACGGTTCTTTTTGTGTTATTATATTAGTGCTGTGACAGCAAGTCACTGTGGAAAAAAGAAAAATCACACAAAGTGAAAGACGGAGGAATAGCTGTGAGAAAGAATTGTATGAGAAGCATAGCCGCTTTGTCTGTGGCTGTGACCATGCTCGGCATGGGAATGAACGTCAGTGCGGCAGATGAAGGACTTGATAAATATGTCAGAATGAATGTTGATGTTACATACGATATGTCGGATGCCGATTACTGGATAAATAATTATCAGGGAAGTATCCCCGCTGACAAGGTGCTGCATTCACAGAAGAAGATCGCTGAGATAAACGAGAACAACAAGAACTCGATCACGGTAGGGGAGTGTACCGTTTCGCTCTTTGATATCGAGGATGATACTCTCGACGGCAGCATAGTGAAGGCGCTTATCGATGATGAGCCCTATATTCCCGACCCCGCCGACTGCTATCTGAACGGCCACACTACCACCGCGGAATACTGGGATTCGCTCCGGAAAAAGGAGAACGCTGAGAATATCCCCGACAAGGTCAGGGTAAGGTACGGTTTCTCTACGGAGAGATCGAGCCTGCGCACCTTCCCGAGCTATGATTTCATCGGCGAGGATAAGGAGGACAGGTTCTATGATGTGCTCGTATCATCGGAGTACCTCCCGTTCCGTCCACTGGCTGTCCTTCACGAGACAGCCGACGGAAACTGGTACTATGTGCTGTTTGAGGGCTATGCCGGCTGGGTGCACAAGAACTACGTGGCGCTCTGCGATTCCAAGGAGGAATGGCTCGAAAGGCAGTCGCCCGATGATTTCCTTATCGTGACCGGCAGAGAGATACGTCTCCAGGATGACGAATGGTGCCGCGAACTTTCGGGACAGCTCCTTCCCATGGGGACGAAGCTGCCGCTCGTACCCGTTTCCGAGGCGCCCGAGTTCATCAACGACCGCGAGACCACCGGCTGTTATATCGTAAAGCTCCCGGTAAGAGGAGAGGACGGGAATATCGTCGATAAATACTCGCTCATCTCAATTACTGAGGATGTACACATCGGCTATCTCGATTATACGAGCGAGAACCTCATACGTCAGTCATTCAAGCGCTTCGGCGACCGCTACGGCTGGGCAGGGCTCGGTCATTCAAATGACTGCTCCGGCATCACCGGCGAGATATACCGCTGGTTCGGCATCGAGCTCCCGCGCGCATCATCACAGCTAGCAGCTTTTGAGGGACAGAAGACCTTCGATGTCACCGAGTATTCCGACAAGCAGAAGGTCGATCTGCTGAAAAAGCTCCCCGCCGGGTCGATACTGTTCTTCAAAGGTCATATTATGATATATATCGGCGTTGTCGATGATACGCCCTACTGTATCAGCGCTACGGGCACCTATTGTGACGCTGACGGGAACAAGCTGGATTCTAACAGCGTTATCGTTACGAATATGAAGAAAACATACCGCGCCGACGGTGAGACATGGCTTTCCCACATAAGCAAGGTAGTAATAGTATAAAAAGGAGTCGTTTGAGTTGATCGAGCTTTATAATTCACTTACCCATAAAAAGGAAGAAATGAAAACACATACCGCAGGAAAGCTGTCTATGTACACCTGCGGACCTACGGTCTATCATTTTGCGCATATAGGGAACCTCCGCACCTATATAATGGAGGACGTGCTTGAAAAGTACCTGCGCTTTACGGGTCTGGACGTTACGAGGGTGATGAACATCACCGACGTGGGACACCTCACGAGCGACGGCGACACCGGCGACGACAAGATGCTCAAAGGCGCGCGCCGCGAGCACAAGACGGTCATGGAGATAGCGGACTTCTACACTAAGGCGTTCTTCTCCGACTGCGAAAAGCTGAACATCAGAAAGCCGGATATCATTCAGCCGGCGACAGGGCTCATCGACGAATTCATCCGCGTTATCGGCGTACTGCTCGAAAAGGGGTATGCCTACATCGCGGGCGGAAATGTATATTTCGATACCTCAAAGCTTGACAAGTATTATGTTTTCAGTGACTTCAAGGAGGAAGACCTCGCCGTCGGCGTCCGCGAGGGCGTCGAGGAGGACGGAAACAAGCGCAATAAGGCGGATTTCGTGCTCTGGTTCACAAAATCGAAGTTCGACGATCAGGAACTGAAATGGGACAGCCCGTGGGGCGTGGGATATCCCGGATGGCATATCGAGTGCTCCTGCATCAGCATGAAGTACCTCGGAGAGTACCTCGATCTGCACTGCGGCGGCATCGACAATGCATTCCCGCACCACACCAATGAGATAGCACAGAGTGAAGCGTACCTCGGTCATGAATGGTGCGGTCACTGGTTCCATGTGCATCACCTGAACGATGAGACAGGCAAGATAAGCAAATCAAAGGGCAAATTCCTCACGGTATCGCTTCTTGAAGAAAAAGGATATGACCCGCTGGCGTACAGGCTTTTCTGCCTTAATTCGCACTACCGCAAATCGCAGGTGTTCTCCTATGAGAACCTCGACAATGCGGCTGCGGCATACAAGAGCCTTATCGCAAGGATAGCAAAGCTGAACGCAGACGGCACCGCCGATGAAGCGGATATCGCAAAATACACCGCAGAATTCTCGCAGGCGTTCGATAACGATCTGAATACCTAGCAGGCGCTTACGGTGCTTTACGATGTGCTGAAAGCGCAGATCTCCGATGCGGCGAAACTCGCGCTCGTGAAGAAGTTCGATGAAGTGCTGTCATTGAACCTTATAAGCGCCGCCGAAAAGCTGAAAAAGGAAACGGCAGAGGCGGAGTCGGAGGAGATACCCGCAGAGATAGCGGAGCTTCTCGAACAGCGCAAAGCCGCAAGAAAGGAGAAGAATTTCGCGCTTGCGGACGAACTGCGCGCAAAAATAAACGAACTCGGCTACACCGTTGAGGAAACAAGGCAGGGAACAAAGGTCTATAAAACTGCGAAATAATTGAAAGCTTGTTTTTTATGAAAGAAAAATACACCTATGTCAGTAGTTTTTATACTGCTGCCGGATTATTATACGTTTTAGCCTATCCGTTTTTCCTTGTATCTATAATTGAACGGCTTGATGTTGTGCCGCAAGTTATCTTGATCTTCGCAGGAATGATCGTGCTGCCTGTGTTTATAGTATTTTTTTTCTCAAGTGTACCTGCATTTTTTAAAGCGGGAAAAAGATCTGTCCGTTTCGGGCTTATCCGTTTTGTCACCGACAGGATATATTACGACAAGATAACGGATATTGAGATCACGCACGAATACCAGTATGTAATGAGACGTCAGTATTATGAAGAGATCATAAAATTCATCTGTGATGACGGTGAACATATCTTTCACCGCACGATGGATGAAATAGATCTCAAAGCCGCAGCCAAAGACCCTGAACAGCTTAAAATACAATTTGACAGCGGGAAATTCGAGCGGCTGAAAAATTATATCCTTGAGGTGAAGCAAAACGCATAAAAAATACCCGTGTATCGCAAAAATACACGGGTATTTCATAAAAAACTTCACAGGGTAGCCGCCATTACAGCCTTTATGGTGTGCATACGGTTCTCGGCTTCATCGAACACTATCGAGCGTTCGCTCTCGAATACCTCATCGGTGACTTCCATATCCACCCTGCCGAACTTTTCGCCCATTTCCTTACCGATAGTCGTTTTCATATCGTGGAACGCGGGCAGGCAGTGCATGAATACGCAGCCGGGAGCGGCAGCGTCCATGAGCGTTTTGTTCACCTGATAGGGAGACAGCTTCTTTATGCGCTCCTCCCATACT
>CAMVPV010000173.1 GCA_947169455.1 uncultured Clostridia bacterium
CCTTACCGTCGGGAGCGGTAAGCTCAAACGTTATCTTCGGCGACTCCGAACGCAGCATCGACATATATGCATTCAGTTCGATCTCGGCTTTGCCGTCTGAGATATGCTGCTTGTTATATACGCTGTCTATCTGACCGCCCCTTATCCCGACGACCTCGGCACTGCGCCATATACCCATATCCGGCAGCGACGGTCCCCAGTCCCAGCCGAACATAAAGTGAGCCTTGCGGATATGCGGGTACCCCTTCACGGTGGAGGAAACTCCCCACAGGCGGCGTTCGCTGTCCATGCGGCGGATATATGCGAGCGGCGAGGAAAACCTCACTTCCAGCCTTTCGGTATTTCCGGTAAGCAGGGGAGCGGCGTCGAATTCCCATGTGCGGTGCATATTGTTGCATTTTCCGAGAAGCTGCCCGTTCAGGTAAATATCCGCAAGCGTATCTATACCGTTGAATCGGAGACGTATCTCCTCACACTCGGCAATCTCACGCGAGATAGAGAATTCGGTCGAAAAAGTGTAATCATCTTCCGATATCTTCTCCGCCTCGTACTGATTTTCCCCGTAATACGGGTCATCCATCATACCACTGTCGAGCAGGACGGTATATACGGAACACGGGATCCTCCCCTCGGCGATGAGATCCTTGTCCTTCGGCTTGGTGATCTTCCATATCCCGTCAAGCGGCTGAATTATCAATCCGATCATCTCCATTCACAAAATGTACTGCAAGAATAATCCTGTATAAATTATACTATTCAATACGGCGCGTGTCAAGTGATTTTATATACAATCATAAAATCCGACATATTTTTTCAATTCCCGGCATCGATCTGCTGCCCGGGATGCATATTGTAAAGGATATCACATTACACTTGTATTGTTTTATAATTTTTTTGAAAAAATGTGCAAATATCCTTGAAATTTTTGTTTTGATGTGTTATAATTATATAAAGGTAAGTGCGGCTGCCCGCACGACAGCCGGAAACGGACAGGAACAAGAAAGGATATCAGCCTGAAATGAATAAAGTCAAGGTCACAGTCTGCGGAAAGACATTCAATCTCTCCACCGACAATGATGTATATCGCATAATGGCGCTTGCCGAAAAGCTTGATAAGGATATAGCCGCACTGAATGAAAGTATGCCCTCGCTCGGTGTCCAGTCGGCGGCGATAATATGCGCTCTCTCGGCGTATGAGGAAATAAGCCGCACCGACGAGAGCATAGATAATCTGCGTATGCAGATAAAGGAATATGTCGATGAAGCCGCACGCGCCCGTGACGCACGGGACAAAGCGGTCATCGAAGCAGACAGGCTGCGCAAGAAGCTCGACAGCCTCGGCTGCCCCGCTGAAGGTTCTTCATCCACGGAAGAGGATGCGGAACAGCTGGTGCTCGAAAATACTATCACTCCGTCGGTCACCATACCGGTGAGCGAGCCTGTGATGCCCGATGCAGCTCCGCCGAAGCAAGGCAGAAACAAAAGGAACAGACATTGATGATGAAAAAGCGCTCTCCCGAGATACTCGCACCCGCAGGCAGCTTTGAATCGGCAGATGCCGCGTGCTGCTGCGGCGCCGATGCGATATATTTCGGCGGGACGGATTTCTCCGCACGGGCAGGCGCGGAAAATTTCACCGAAAGCGATATTGAAAAACTTGCAAAGCACTGCCATCTGCGCGGAGTAGCTGTTCACAGGGCGCTCAACACTGTTGTTACGGACAGTGAGATACCCGCATTTGTTGAAACAGCACTGAATTCCGCACGGGCGGGCGTTGATGCTTTCATCGTGCAGGATATGGGGTGCGTGGATATACTGCGGAAAATGCTCCCGGATATGCCGCTTCACGCATCCACACAGATGACGATACATACCCCTGCGGGTGCGCTCGAAGCCCGCGATATGGGATTTACGCGGGTCGTTCCCGCAAGGGAGCTTTCCGCCGCACAGATAAAGGCTATATGTGACACCGGCATCGAAACGGAAGTGTTCGTTCACGGCGCGCTGTGTATGTGCATTTCCGGACAATGCTACATGAGTGCGATGATAGGTTCACGGAGCGCCAACCGCGGACGCTGTGCACAGGCCTGCCGTCTGCCGTTCAGCGGCAGACAGGGCGAAAGGAACGGCAGATACGACCTTTCCCTGAAGGATATGTCATATATAGAGCATATACCGATGCTCACAAAGCTCGGTGTGTCCTCGCTGAAGATAGAAGGCAGGATGAAGCGCCCCGAATATGTCGCGGCTGCCGTTACTGCCTGCCGCGAAATGCTGAACGGGAACTCACCCGATATGAAAAGCCTTGAAGCGGTATTTTCGAGAAGCGGCTTTACCGACGGCTATCTCACCGGAAAGACCGGCAGCGGGATGTTCGGGTACCGCCGCAAGGAGGATGTCACTTCTGCAAGTGAAGTGCTGCCGTCCCTCGCGGAGCTGTACCGCAGGGAAAAGCCGCGTTACAGCATGGATATGCACGCAGAGCTCCGTCCCGGCAAGCCGATGATCCTGACCGCTTCGTGCGGCGGTATCACTGTTAGTATCGAGGGCGCCGCTCCGCAGAAAGCGATAAACCGCCCGACCGATGAACAGACCGTTTCAAGGCAGCTCTCAAAGCTCGGCGGCACCGTATATCACGCAGGAGATATCACGGTGTCAGCAGACAATGATGCTGCTGCGGCGGCATCTGCGCTCAACGAACTGCGCAGGAACGCCGTCTCAAAAATGGATGAAGCTTTGATCTCTGCAAATACCCCGGTATATCCTATAACGGGCAATATCCCCGTTATATCATATAAGACCCCCGCACCTGCCGTGATGACCCCAAGGATCCATATAGGGAGCCGGGCACAGCTCGATGCCGCACTGCATTACGGCAGATATGTCATAATGCCGTTGGAGGAATGCCTTTTCAGCGAGATATGCACCGACAGGATCATCACTGCACCGCCGCGCTTTGTGAACGATGAAGATGCTCTTCGCCGCACACTTGCACAGCTGCGCGAAAAGGGATATTCGCGCCTTTACTGTAGCAACATCGCTCATATCAGGCTCGGCAGGGAACTCGGCTTCACGCTCAGCGGCGGATACGGACTGAACGTCACAAATTCGCACAGCGCCTCACGCCTCGCGGAAATGGGACTGTCCGACATCACGCTCTCGTTTGAGCTGAAACTCCCGCAGATCGCGGAGATAAAGAGCCCCGTACCCACCGCTGTCGCAGTTTACGGACGGCTGCCGCTCATGGCGGTAAGGAACTGCCCGGTGAGATATGCTTCGGGATGCGGGAACTGCACCGGAAAGATCACCGACAGGACCGGACGCAGCTTTCCGGTAAAATGCAGGGGGAAAAACAAGGACTATGCAGAAGTATTCAATTGCGATACTCTGTATATGTGTGACAGATATAATGAGATACAGAATGTTTCATACTGCGATCATTTCGTGACGGAGCTCTCTCCCGGACAGACTGAAAGAGAACTGATATCTTGCTTTGAAGCGAAAAGATCACCGCAAAATATTACAAGAGGGCTTTATTACAGGGGCGTTCTGTAACTCCCCCGGAAACAGCCTATAGAACGGAAGATGATGATATATGCAGGATATTCTTAATATTCTAAATATGCAGACAGTACTGAATATCGTATATACCTTCGGACTGCTTGCATCTGCCGCCTGTATTGTCGCCGTAATGACACAGAAGCCGTCGGAAGAGCAGAAGATAATGTCCGGTCTGACGATCTTCACGACGATGACGTGGCTCGGCTACTGGCTCAGCCTTTCCTCACAGACACTGAGCGAATTCTATCTTGCGAACAAGGTGATCTACACCGGAAGCTGTCACCTATACTTCTTCCTGTTCATCTTCATAGTAAGGTTCTGCAAGATAAGGATGCCGAAAATGGTATATCCGATGCTGTTCTCGGTCAACTGCATGATAAACGCCGCTGCGGTCACCATGGACTATCACAGCTGGTTCTTCAGCTCGATAGAAACTCTCCAGACCATCGAAGGCACGCGGTTCATCCCGCAAAGCGGAGTATTCTACTATTTCTTCGTTGACGTCGGGATGATCTACTGCATAACGATCGCCGTCCTGACCATAATAGCAATGTTCAGGAACAACCAGCAGATAAAGAGCGTTATAGCGCTCGCATCGGCGGTGCTTATCCCTACCTCATTCAATACGATATATGCCCTCAAGATAATCTCCATCGACCTTACCCCCGTAGGGTACATCATATCCGAGCTGATACTTTTCATACTGATATACGGGACCAAGCTGTATGATGTGCAGGACACCGCCCGCGAATTCATCATCGACTCGCTCGATGACGCTATCGTCGTAACGGAC
>CAMVPV010000174.1 GCA_947169455.1 uncultured Clostridia bacterium
TACAAGGCGTCCTCGGGTACTGTCACAGTTGACGGCATCGACGTGAACGCCTATCCTGCCGGAACGCTGCGCGGTAAGGTCGGCATTGTAATGCAGAAGGCGGTATTGTTCCGCGGCACGATACGCGACAATATCCGCTGGGGAAACAAGGATGCCTCCGATGAGGAGATAATGTCCGCGATAAGGACTGCGCAGGCGGCGGAGGTCGTCAATGAAAAGGACGGCGGTCTGGACTGCATGATAGAACAGGGCGGTGCAAATCTTTCGGGCGGTCAGCGCCAGAGACTGACTATCGCAAGGGCACTTGTGAGAAAGCCGGAGATACTTATCCTCGATGACAGCGCATCTGCGCTCGATTTTGCGACCGATGCGCGTCTGCGGAAGGCTGTTGCGGAGCTGAGCGGTAAAATGACGGTGTTCATCGTATCGCAGAGGACGTCCTCGGTGATGAACGCCGACAGGATAATCGTTATGGAGGACGGCAGGACGGCGGGCATCGGCACGCATGAACAGCTTCTTGAAAGCTGCGCGGTATATAAGGAGATATATATGTCGCAGTTCAGAAAGGAGGACGCCGTATCATGAGCAAAAACGAAAAAAGCGGATCTGACAGGCGTTTCCTCAGATATCTGAAAAGGTACAGCGCACCGACTGCGGCAGCGGTCGTATTTGCGGGAGTATCAGCCGTCCTGATGCTCTATATCCCGATACTTGCGGGTTCGGCGATAGACTGCATGATCGGCGCAGGCAGCGTTGACTTTGATGCGATAAAGGAAATAATAACAAAAACTCTCATCGCGGTGGGAGCGGCCGCGCTGTGTCAGTGGGTAATGAATATCATCACCAACAATATAACCTGCGGCGTGGTGCGGGATGTCCGCAACGATGCGTTCGCAAAGCTCGGTGTGCTGCCGATGAAGTATGCCGACAGCCATCCCGCGGGAGAAACCGTCAACAGGATAATCTCCGATACGGAACAGTTCGCGGACGGACTTCTCATGGGCTTTACGCAGTTTTTCACGGGTATTGTGACTATCGTGGGAACGCTCGTGTTCATGCTGACGATAAGCTGGAAGATAGCACTGCTTGTTGCGGCGCTGACCCCGCTCTCGCTGTTTGCGGCGAAATTCATAGCGGAGCACACACATGATATGTTCCTCTCACAGTCGGAGGTGCGCGGCGAACAGACAGCCTTCGTAAATGAGATGATAAGCGGACTGAAGGTAGTGCGGGCGTATTCGCATGAGGAAGATGCACTCGCGGATTTCGACGAGATAAACGGCAGGCTGGAAAACACCTCGCGTCGTGCGGTGTTTTTCTCGTCGCTCACGAACCCCTGCACGAGGTTCATAAACAACACGATATATGCATTCGTGGGGCTTGCGGGCGCATTCGCGGTGATATCCGGCGCAGGAGCATTCACGGTAGGGCGGCTCGTAAGCTTTCTCAGCTACGCAAACCAGTACACCAAGCCGTTCAATGAGATCTCCGGCGTAATAACCGAATTGCAGAACGCGCTCACCTGTGCTTCACGGGTATTCGACCTGATAGACGAGCAGCCGGAGCCCGCCGCCGTGAATGAGGGCATCGACCCCGGCAGGCTGAACGGTGACGTCAGGTTCAGCGGTGTATCGTTCTCGTATTCCCCCGAAAGACCGCTGATAGAGGATCTCACGCTCGAAGTGAAGCAGGGGTGCCGTGCGGCGATAGTCGGTCCCACAGGCTGCGGAAAGACCACTCTCATAAATCTGATAATGCGCTTCTACGATGTGGACGGCGGTTCTGTTTCGGTTGACGGAACGGATATCCGCGAGCTTTCGGTGAAGGCTCTGCGGAGCAATATCGGTATGGTACTGCAGGAAACATGGCTGCGTTCGGGTACGATACGCGAAAATATCACCATGGGCAAGCCGGACGCCACTGATGAAGAAGTGATCGCGGCTGCGAAAGCGGCACATTCATACGGGTTCATACGCAGGCTGCCGGACGGGTTCGATACCTGTATAAACGAGGACGGCGGCAGTCTGTCGCAGGGACAGAAGCAGCTGCTCTGCATCACGCGGGTAATGCTGAGAAAACCGCCGATGCTGATACTTGACGAGGCGACATCGTCGATAGATACGCGCACGGAGCTGAAGATACAGGACGCCTTTGCCGAGCTCATGAAGGGCAGGACGAGCTTTATCGTGGCGCACAGGCTTTCCACCATACGCGAAGCCGATGTCATAATCGTGATGAACAAGGGGCACATCGTCGAAATGGGAAAGCACGACGAGCTGCTTGCGCGCGGCGGCTCATACGCAAAGCTGTATAACAGCCAGTTCGCTTTGTAAATGCTGCCGCTTCGCGGCTGCTCCGCAGGCTGGGCTCTGCACCGCGAAGCGGGGGCACCCCGTCAAGCGCTGTTCTTTATGAGCGCATCGGCGATATCCTCATACACATACTTGTTGTTGAAGCGGTTTATTATTGCAAATCCGTCGCCGCCGGGCTCGCTGTATCCGTTGTCCCACCACAGACAGGTTATGCCGTAGCTGCGGGCTTTCTTTACGTAATACTCCGCCCATGCCCTGCGGTCGGAGGGATTGTTCTTGTTGATAGCACCCATTTCACCGATGACCACGGGTATCCCTCTGCTGATGAAGCGGTCGCTGAGAACAGCAAAGAACTGGTCGAGTGCGGCTTTGTCCGCATCGGTGAACGTGCCGGATGCGTCGTTGTTCATTGCAAAGTTATAGGGGTTGTACGCATGGACGGAGAAGATGAGCCTGTCATCCACGGGGAATTCCATATCGTTGAGGGCTGCATCGGAGCTTGAAGCGGCGTAGTCGGGTATCATAAGAAAACGGTATGGGTTGTTCCCGCCCTGTGAGCGTATCTCTTTCACGAAAGCCGCATTGAGGCGGTTGACTATCTTCCGTTCCTCTGCGGTGCCGCCCATCCATTCCGCACCGCTGCCCTCTATGCGGGGCTCGTTCATGGCTTCAAAGATGAGGTGCTCATCGTAATCGGCGAAGGTCTTTCCTATCTGCGACCATGCCTTTACGAAGCGCTTTTCTATCGCGTTATAATCGCGCGCGGATTTCAGAGCGGTCTTGATATCGTAGAAGGAGCAGTCGTGGTGCATATTTATTATAACGTACATATCATTGTCTATCGCGATATCGACGACTTCCTTCACGCGCGCCATCCATGCGGAGCTGATGTTGAAGTCCTTATCCATGTGGTTGTGCCACGTAACGGGTATCCTCACGGTGCGGAAACCTTTTTTCTTCAATGCATCAATGAGCTGCTTTGATACCTTGGGATTTCCCCAGCAGGTCTCGGAGGACAGCCCGGCGTCGGCGATGTCGTTCCCGCTGAAGGCATCGAGGGAATTGCCGATATTTATGCCGTTCTGCATATCGGTCACGATCTGCTGTGCGGTCATATCCCTGTTGAAGCTGCCGCCTGTTTCAGCGGCTTTCTTTTCAGTAACGGTGATCTTTACAGATGCCTTTTTGCCGGAGCCGTCCGCAGCTTTTACGGTGACAGTGGCTTTTCCTTCTTTCAGGGCGGAAACTCTTCCGCTTTTCGACACCTTAGCCACATCGGGCGCGGAGGAGGTGTAGGTCAGCTTTTTGTTTGAAGCGGACGACGGTGATACCTTTGCCTTTATGGTGTATGTATCACCGACAGTGAGGGTGACGGAGGTCTTGCTCACAGTGACGGATGTGACCTTCACTGCCTTTGCCGCCGATGCGGGCAGGCAGAACAGAGCGGAAAGCATCATCACCGAAAGCAGCAGACACAGTATCTTTCTTGATCTCATAGTAACATTCCTTTCATGGGTATTTTTTTACATGATACCACTATCTGCGCAGATATTCAATATTATTGGAGATTATTTGCGATTTGTGCCAATTACAGCGATTTTTTTTATGCATTGTGACTGCAAAAAAACGCTTGATTTTTTTCTTGCGGTGTGGTAAAATATAATACAGCCGTTATGGATATATTGCATGGAGACGTATCGAAGTGGTCATAACGGGGCGCACTCGAAATGCGTTAGCCCATAACGGGCTCGTGAGTTCGAATCTCACCGTCTCCGCCAGAAACGCCGCTGACGCGGCTCAATGAACAGCGAAGAGTGAATAATGGATAGTTGACAGTAAAAGCGCAGAAAGTCTCTGCAGCGTTTCTGTACTATTCATTATTCACTCTTCATTTTTCGCTGTTCACTAAATGCTGAAAAGAAGAGAGCCACGGAATATATTTCTCATATGCATGAAACAGGAGTATGACAATCACTATCCACAACTTAAGCGTAAAACGCGGCGTAAGCCGCGAGTAAAGTTTTCGG
>CAMVPV010000175.1 GCA_947169455.1 uncultured Clostridia bacterium
TCGAGTATCTGTTCCCGTTCGGCTGGGGCGAGCTCTGGGGTATCGCTGACCGTACGGATTACGACCTCTCACAGCACATGAAGACCAGCGGAAAGTCGCTTGAATACTTCGACCCCGAGACGAACGAGAAGTACATCCCATATGTAATAGAACCGTCGCTCGGCGTAGAGAGACTGTTCCTCTCCATCGTGTGCGAGGCTTACGACGAGGAGAACATCGGTGAGGGCGACAAGGCGGACGTCAGGACAGTTATGCATCTGCACCCGGCGCTCGCGCCCGTAAAGGCTGCCGTTCTCCCGCTCACCAAGAAGCTGAAGGAACCCGCTCTCGAACTGTACGCAAAGCTTGCAAAGAGGTTCAACACCGAATACGACGAGGCAGGTCAGATAGGCAAGCGCTACCGCCGTCAGGATGAGATAGGCACTCCGTTCTGCATCACATACGATTTTGATACCGAGAACGACGGCTGCGTTACCGTCCGCGACAGGGATTCCATGGCGCAGGAGCGCGTAAAGCTTGACGATCTCGTGAAGTATATCGAAGACAGGATAGACTTCTGATATGCTCGCAGTTGACCTTATCGCCGTGGGCAGGCTGAAGGAGGAATATCTCCGTCTTGCCTGCGCCGAATACAGCAAGCGGCTGTCGGCGTTCTGCAGGCTGAACATCATCGAGATCGCCGAGAGCAGGCTGCCGGACGAGCCCTCTGCGGCACAGATATCGGCGGCGCTCGGTTCGGAAGCAGAAGATATCCTTAAAAAGATACCCGCGAACAGCTTCGTCACCGCCATGTGCATAGAGGGCAAACAGCTTTCATCGGAGAAATTTTCCGCGCTGCTGACCGATATCCCCGTCCGCGGGAAAAGCACGGTCAGCATTGTGATAGGCAGTTCGTTCGGGCTTTCGGAAAGTGTGAAGTCCCGCGCGGATCTGAGGCTGTCCATGTCGGAGATGACCTTTCCGCACCAGCTTGCGCGCGTGATGGTGCTCGAACAGCTTTACCGCGGCTTCATGATATCTTCCGGCGGGAAGTATCATAAGTAATATGATCGCTGTCCGCGGTTGTCGGTGTACAGCCGCGGATTTGTGATATGACAGATATCTACATCCGCTCCGGAGGTGCTTTGATTGGGATTTATGATAAAGCCGATGATATCATCGGAATTTCCGGGCGCTTATGAACTCGCGTGGGACACCTTCATGCGGTTCCAGGCGGAATTCTACCCCGAGGAGGGGCACGAGAGCTTTTATAAATTCCTTTACGGCGGTCAGATCGAGGAAAAGTACGCTGAGGGGAAGTTCATCATGCTGGGGTGCTATGCGGGCGATGAGCTCGCGGGCATAGGCGGCATGAGGGACGGCAACCATATCTCGCTGATGTTCACGAAAGGCGAGTACCAGCGTCAGGGCGTCGCCACGGGGATAATAACAAAGCTGCTCGGAAATGCGCTCCACTGCGGATACCGGTATGTCACGCTGAATTCCTCGCCCTGCGGACTTCCGTTCTACAAGGCGATAGGTTTCAGAGCCTCCGGCATGGAACAGATCACCGACGGGATAATCTTCACGCCGATGAAGTATGTGTTTGACTGACGATGGGGTATGGACTGTGATCATCTGCTGAGCGCTGCCGGCAGCGATATATGCCGGCTTTTGCTGATTTTTGTCTATTATTTCTGTATCGTGATAAAATTTTCTATTGAAATCCGGAACGAACCGTGTTATAATATCATTGTGAGAAAAATTTCCGGCAGCAGGGAGGTGCTTTCACGATGAAAAGAACTCCCGCGGAAAGGCAGGATCCCTTCGCGGATACGCCCGGCGGAAAGCGCTATCTCACACAGAACGATATGCTTCGCGCCCGCTTCGGGTGCAAGGTGATGAAGATATCCCTCAATGCGGGCTGTACCTGCCCGAATATCGACGGCACAAAGGGCACGGGCGGCTGTACATACTGCTCGGCGGGGAGCGGCGCCTTCGCTGGCGACCCCGCACTGTCGGTGACGGAACAGTTTTACGAGGTACGCCGCAAAATGAACGATAAATGGCACGAGGGGAAATATATCCCGTACTTTCAGGCGAACACCAATACCTACTGTACGCTCGAAAAACTCCGCAGCATGACGGAGGAGGCACTCGCACTGCCAGATGTGTGCGGCATCGCGATATCCACCCGCCCCGACTGCATCAGCACGGATGCCGCCGATCATCTCGCAGAGCTTTCCCGCAGGACTTACCTCACGGTCGAGCTCGGCTTGCAGACGATATGCGACGAGACCGCCGAGCGCATCAACCGCTGCCATACCTATGCGGATTTCCTGCACGGCTACGAGATGCTGCGCTCCCGCGGGATATTGGTATGCGTACACCTCATAAACGGTCTGCCGGGCGAGGATCACGATATGATGCTCGGTTCTGCGCGGAAAATGGCAGAGCTTGAACTGCACAGCATAAAGCTGCATCTGCTGCATATCATCGCGGGCACGAAAATGGCGGAACAGTACCGCCGCGGTGAATTTGCCGCGCTGACCCTTGAAGAATACGTCAGTATCGTGTGCGACCAGATAGAGGTGCTCCCGCCGACGGTGTGCATACAGCGCGTCACGGGCGACGGAGAGAAAAACTCTCTGATAGCACCGCTGTGGAGCATGAAGAAGTTTGTCGTGATGAATGAGATCGACAAGGAAATGCGCCGCCGTGATTCGTGGCAGGGGAAATATTATCACAAAAGCAAATAATGTCTCTTACAGAGGAAATCGATCGCAATGAAGAAAAATAAAAACGGCAGACACGGCTTTTTCCGGGCGGTGCTGGTACTGAACCTGCTCGCTGACGCAGCCATGAGCTTTTACAGTGCGGTGCAGTCGTACAACGACCTCGTCACCGTGGGTATGATAGTTCTCGGGGTGTGCTTCGTGCTTGCGATGCTCGGCAGCGTGCTGATAAGGATAGATATGAAAAGCTCCTCGTGTATGCTCGCGGGGGCGTCGTTCCTGCTTGTGAATGTAATGATAGGCGGCATATTCGCGGGGGAATTCTTCGGGGTGTTCTCGAAGGACTTCCTCTCAACTGTCGAGACTGCCGCGGCGATAGCAGTCGCCGCTGTGATAGTCATTACGGTGAACGTGCTGGTAAAGCGCAAGATAGACGGCAAGCTGTAGATCGGACAGACCGTCGTAAGCGCTTGACTATAATAAAATAAAAAAGGGGATCATAAAAATGGCAGACAAGAAAAGCTTTCTCGAAGAATTCAAGGAATTCGCACTCAAGGGCAACGTAATGGATATGGCTGTCGGTGTTATCATCGGTGCTGCGTTCGGCAACATCGTCACTTCACTGACGGACAGCTTCATAACGCCGCTGATACAGGCTATCACCGGCAGCGATGAAGTAAATGTCGGCGGAGAATTCGTGATCAACGGCGCGCACTTTACTTATGGCGCGTTCATATCGTCGGTGATCAATTTCCTGATAATCGCGCTCATACTCTTCTGCATACTCAAAGCTACCAACAAGCTCATGGAGGCCGGCAAGAAGAAGCAGAAGGAAGAAGAGGCAGCCGCACCCCCGCCGCCGCCGTCCAATGAGGAAGTTCTCCTCACCGAGATACGCGACCTTCTCAAGGAAAAGAAGTGATCTCCTGCACCGGATCATAAATTTCTGATATCTGATCTTCGATGCCGCATAAAATCGCCCCCGCAGATCATTCGGTCTGCGGGGGTGTTTTTAATCAAAGTCTGAACGTACAGTGCAATTTGGCAGCTTTTTCTTAAGCTTATTGACAGCAGATCTTTTCAGATTTTTATTTCCGATCAGATACAATGTGCGAAGATTTTTCAGCTTATAAAGCGGAGAAACATTGCTGATCTTGTTATTTGACAGATCAAGAATTTCCAGTTTTTTTAATTTTGCAACAGGCTTTATATCCTTTAATCCGAACCCGCTCAGAGTAAGTGATTCGAGATCTTTCATTCTGGAAAGAAAAGAAAGGCTGCTGACTTTGTTTCCTTTTATGCCGAATTTTTTATAATGCTCAAGCAATTGGTCATTACTGATTTCTAAACCCTTCAGACCGGTAAGTTTTGAGAGCGGAGAAAAATCCTTGATGTTATTGTTGCTTATATACAGATCTTCAAGATTTTTCAGCGATGCTACGGGAGAGATATCGCTTATTGGATTTGCTCCTAAATATAGAAATTTTATTTTTGTATCTGACAGTCTTGAAAGCGGTGATATATCGGAGAGCAGATTGGGCTTGTTTCCTTCTGCAAAGAAATCGCCGGCACCGATACCCTCTACCGATGAAACAGACAAAC
>CAMVPV010000176.1 GCA_947169455.1 uncultured Clostridia bacterium
TAAAGTTTCTGGCTGAATACTAAAAGCATAGTAAGTATATCCCCCCATTTTTCCAGCGGACGAGCCTTGTCGCCCATAGGCGGAGCCTCTGTCACCTTTTCCATCGGCAGCTTGTCACGGCTGTGCGAGCCGCGGCTGTTCTGCGGCGGCGGAGCTTCTCTCACAGCACCCGATGCGAGCATCCTCACCTGCTGCTCCAGCTCGGAGATACGCAGCCTGAGCGCTGCTATCTCCGCACTGTCCGACTGTGCGTTTCCCGTCTGTGCGCTGTCCGTGCTGTCTGTACGTGCGGAGGATACCGTTCCCGTGCATACTGCGGCGGCGGTCATTTCAAGCTCCGTGCGCGGAGACATACACGAGGACATCCTGCCGGAGCACCCCGCAAGAGCGGCAGCCGCCGACATTATATGCTCAGACGTGCATTTTTCTGCAATTTCCTTAAGGCGCGCAGTCTCATCCGGCATAGCCGCGATAAGACTTTCGCCGCCCGGTATATTCTTAATTATCATGATATTGCGGAACTGCTCGATAAGCTCGTTGCAGAGCCGCGCCATATCCTTTGAGCTGCCGTACAGCTCCGCTATTATGCGGAAGGCTTCGGCGGCGTTCTTTTCACAGAGAGCACCCGCGAGCGCCGTAACGCTCCCGCGCCCCGCGATGCCCGCAGCCTCGGCAGCCGACTCTGCGGTGATGCTGTCGGAATATGCGATGCAGCGGTCAAGTATCGAAAGCGCGTCACGCATACCGCCGTCGGCGGTCTTGGCGATAAGATCGGCGGCGTCGGGCGCAAGGCTGATATTTTCCTTTTCCGCTACATACATCAGCCGCGCGGCGATGTCCTCATAGCGTATCCTGCGGAAATCGAACCGCTGACACCTTGAAAGTATCGTCGGCAGAACCTTGTGTATCTCGGTAGTGGCAAGTATGAACTTTACGTGCGGGGGCGGCTCCTCGATGAGCTTCAGCAGTGCGTTGAAGGCCTCCTTCGAGAGCATATGCACCTCGTCGATTATATATATGCGGTACCTGCACCGTTCGGGGGCGTAGAAAGCCTCCTCGCGGAGCTCACGCGCATCCTCGACACCGCCGTATGAGGCAGCGTCTATCTCTATGACATCGGAGAGCCTTCCGGCTTCCATGTCGCGGCAGACCTCACATTCAAGGCAGGGCTCACCGTTCTTCGGATCTTCGCAGATAAGTGCCTTTGCGAGTATCCTTGCGCAGGTGGTCTTGCCCGTTCCGCGCGAGCCGGTGAAAATATATGCGTGAGCGGTCTTTCCGCTCATTATCTGATTTTTGAGAGTAGAGGTTATATGGGGCTGTGATATCACATCATCGAACGATGACGGACGGTATTTCCTGTACAATGCCTGATACGTAACTGCACGCTCCTTTTAGAGTTCAGATATCCCTTCCCGTTTCCGATAAAAAAATTCCGGTACATAGGTGTGCAGGCTTGCTGCGGCACACAAAACATACCGCTTAATGCTGCTCGGTTCCCCGCCTGACATGGTTCACGGTGTTCTGTTGCACAGGGCCCGCACACCTATATATCGGAATCCCGACCGTGCGGTCAAATGAACTCGATACCGGTATGCTCATAAAAGCGCTGCCGATAATGCTTACTGAAACATTATATCACGTCTGTCCGCAAATTGCAATAGCTGTTTTGAAAAACTGTGCGTTTTTTATTTTTATCACAATTTTCAAGCAGAAACAGCACGCAAATCATACATATTGCACAACCAACCCGCATCTGTATTTCCCGCCGGTTTTCAGTGCATATATACGCGCGGGTGATTTTAGTGCGATATACACAAAAATCATGCAGGATTTCAAAAAGTTATTGCATTATTTGTATGTATATGGTATAATTGAATCAGTATAGGCTGAAATGGTTTTTCTGCCGAGTAAAGGAGATGTTATTGTTTTGGAAGGTCTAATTTCCGTATTTCCGGACAGATGTCAGGGCTGCGGCGCCTGTGTGCGCGTATGTCCCTCACCGGAAGCCAATATATTCAAAACCGAAAACGGCAAACGGACAGTTACTATAAATGACGATAAATGCACAGCCTGCGGAAAATGCGTGAACGCCTGTCCGCATGACGCAAGGGATTTTGAGGACGACAGCGCGCAGTTCTTCAAGGATGTTGACAAGAAGCGCATCGCCGTGCTCGTTTCGCCGGCGCTGAAAGCAGCCTTCCCCGATACCTGGCAGGCTGTCCTGAAATGGCTGCGGCAGGAGGGCGTATATGCGCTGTACGATCTTTCGCTCGGCGGCGATATATGCGCATGGGCGCATCTGCGTCTTGCCGATCAGGGCAAGCTGACCGGCGCGGTATCGTCTCACTGCCCCGCTGTGGTGAACTATGTGAACATCCGCCACCCCGACAAGGCTGAAAAGCTGCTCTCCCCCGTAATGAGCCCCGCGGGCTGTCTGGCGGCATACCTCAAAACATACCTGAAGGTGAATTACCCGATAGCGGTGATATCGCCCTGCACCGCCGTGCGCACCGACCCTGCCGAAAAGAACCTCATAGATTACAGCGTTACCATAAAGCGCATCGAGGAGCGTCTCTCGCGCAAGCGCGTCAATCTTCAGAAGAACTCCGACGCCCCCGACAATTCCTTCTTCGAGGACGAGCTCGGTATGCTGGGCAGCTATGTGTTCAGGACATCGGGTCTGCGCGACAATATCTGGGCGCGCGACGCCGAGCTGGATATTTTCTCGGCAGATTCGGCATACGGTCACAAGTGTATCGATGAGCTCGCGTTGCTCTCCGACAGCGAGCGTCCCCTGCTCGCGGACATACTCTCATGTCAGAGGGGCTGCGCCTACGGCATAGCCGCATCATGGGACAACACCCCGTATCTGCGTGAAAAAGCGATACATATCTACGAGCTCGAAGGAAAGTCCCGCCGCAAAAAGGGCATTGCCGGCATAGTGGGCGGCGGCGACAAGCAGTTCAAGCACTTCGATGATATCTTCAACGTGAAGAGTTTCCTGCGCACATATACCCCCTCGGAGAGCGCTCCCAGGGATATATCCCAGACCGAGATCAACAAGGTGCTGTATGAAATGGGCAAGGAGACCGACCTCCAGAAGCGCTTCGACTGCGGCGCCTGCGGCTGCGATACCTGTTCGGAATTTGCCGAGTCGGTCTGCCGCGGGAGCAATATCCCCGACAACTGCATCGAATTTGCGCGCTCCGCACTTGACGGCGGTCATCGCGAGATAGATGTCACTATCGGCGAAGTCTCCGGCATCGCAGACGAGATAAATGCCATCGCCAACACCATACAGAATGAGATAAGGACTATCTACACCGAGCTCAGCGAGCTGCGCGAGGCGGGGAACCAGACCGCCGCGAAGTCCGAGCTCGTAAGCAACGTGCTCACGAAGATAATCGGCTTCTGCGACGGCAACGAGACCATTGAGGAGGACGAGCTCCCCGTGCTTGTTTCCACGCTGAAAAAACTCCAGGTGACGCTCGATATCATGAACGGGAACGTAAAGACCGTCGCCGAGGAAACAGGCGCCGCCGACCAGGCACTCAAAGAGACTGCCGACAATGTGAACAAGCTCATCGAATCCATCGAAAGCATGAAGGAATCCTTCACGAGCAAGTATTGAGCCGTTCCGCCGGCTGAACAGCAAGATCATAACAAAGACCGCGTTTGTCCGTGATAAAGCTCAGGAACAAACGCGGTCATTTTTATTCTGTTATATTCGGATAAGGACGTGAGAGCAGACAGCGAACCGCCCGTCAGTCGGAATAAACGTAGCTGCTCCAGCCGTAGTAGAGTATGCCGTTCTCCTCGTCATATTTCAGGAACAGATTGGAATGGAGAGTGCCGTCGGGATCCTTTACCACCCAGTAGTAAACGCCCTCGGTAACGTTGTAGTTCTCGTCCATACCCTTGATATTTTCGAGAGTATCATCGAAGGCGGAACGCGGGAGGGGTATGCCCAGCTGCCAGTAGTAAAGCTGACCTATCTCATTGAACGAAGTCACCAGCTCGGAATCTATGCCGAGATAATTCACCCTGCCCGAGAAAGTGCGGTCGTCAAGCTGCTTCACGCTGCCGTAGCCGCAGTATTTCGTGAGCTCCTTCAGCGACATACCGAACTCGGGGTCGTGGAAATCGGCGGGCTTTCTGGACGCCATCTTCTTGCTGTATATTATCGGCGTAACGACGCCCTTATCGTCAAATTCGTACAGTATCTCGTCGATGACCATCTTGCGTCCCTTGACCATGACGCCGCTGTCCTTCATGAAGTATATGCCGTCTGCGGTCTTGT
>CAMVPV010000177.1 GCA_947169455.1 uncultured Clostridia bacterium
AATATATGCCTTCGGTGACGGCGGGCGCACATTGCGCCGCAGTCGCTTTGTAAATACTTCCTCTGAAGATCCGCACAGCGGATTTTCCGGCTGCTTTGCAGCAGAGGCAGATATATCAGGAAAACCGTGTTTGTTATACTGCGCGCTGCAAGCGCTCTGTATATAACAAACACGGTTTATTCATTGACCGACGATCATTCTGCCTTCGGCTTTGATGAAAACGCCATTGAGTATTCGGCAGCCCACTTTTCGGATTTATCCTTGAAGAACGCACTGCCCTCCTCATCGCCGAGTATCCGGCAGCATTCCGCAAGCTGATTGAGCGGATAATCTCCGCCGCAGTGTATATTCAGCTCGGGAGCAGTCTCGAATGCGGCGTTCACATACCACAAAGCAGCCTCGGGGTAATCCTTTTCTATATTGAAATAGTAATCACCGAGAACACAGCATACCTCTGAAGAACCGTTCCCATCCGATGTGTTCTTGAGTGCAGCAGCGAACATCGCGGTATAATTGCCGAGGACATATTCCGCCTTGGTGAGCACGCAGAGTCCCTGTTTCAGATTGAGCTCGCTGCGGACGCCGTTATTTATCTCATTCCTGAAATATTCAGCAGCTTCGGTGAAATCGCTGTCGTCGCCGGATATGAACAGTTCGCGCGCGAACATCATGAAGAGATGTTCAGAGAGGTTCTCCTTACTGCAGATATCCTTGTATATCGAGAAATCACGCTTGGAGTTGCAGTTATCCGGGTCGTGTATTATCTTTATATCGGTATCGATGATAACGGGGTCGGTGCGCACCACCTCATGAACAGCATTCACCCACTTGAAACTGCGCACCCGCTTGTAGAGCTTTGGGCGTGTCTCGGTGTCGAAATTGAACGATGTGTTGAACTTCAGAAGGTTGCTGTACTTCACCTGTATTATCTCGGCATCCTCGGGGATGCTCCCCTTGAACAGCAGGAATTTCTCGCGGTTCTCATCGTCGATGTACTCATCGGCGTCCGCAGAATATATGTAGTCCTTTGTCGCCAGCGAGAACGCATAGTTCCTCGCATCGGAGAAATCGCCCGTCCACGCGAAATCATAGACCTTGTCGGTATATCGTGCGGCTATCTCCTTGGTGTTGTCTGAGGAGCCTGTATCAACGATTATGAGTTCGTCGTAAATGCCCTTGAGACTGTCGAGGCATCGCGCCAGCACCGACGATTCGTTTTTTACTATCATGCAAACCGAAATATCAGACATTTTTCATACCCCTTTGACTTATAATTTGCTGACAAGACCGAGTATCTCATGTCTTGTGAATATATATTTTTTATTGCAGAAATGGCAGCATACCTCGGACTTTTCCTCTTCGGCAGCCATATCCTCGAGTTCTTTCCTGCCGAGGCTGATGAGCGCCGTTTCCACACGCTCCCGCGAGCAGTCACAGCGGTATTCTGCGGTGAAGCTGTCAAGCAGCTGCGGCTCCAGACCTTCGAGTACCCTGAATGCCATTTCTTCTGAGGTCACTCCGCTGTCGAGCATCTGAGCAGCCTGTTGATATTTTCTTCGAGGATATCTATGCATTTTTCGTCCGCAAAAGGCAAAAGCTGTATAAGATAGCCGCCCGCCGCACGTACAGTGAGATCGGGGTTCACAAGCACGCCCAGCCCGCATACCGTAGGTATCTGTTCGCTTATCGCAAAATAGCTTGCGATATCCTCAGCTATCTCACCGGAAACTATCGGCACCTGTCCGACATACGGCTCTTTGAGCCCCATATCCTTGACGACCGAGAGCGTACCTTCCTTTCCTACGGCGCCTGCAACATCGAGCTTGCCGTATTTGTTGAGCGGTATCTCCACCACCGGATTGCAGACGTAGCATTTAACGTTTCCGCCGCTGTCAGCCACGGCGATTATCGCGCCTGCGGGTCCCCCGCCGTTTATGCGGAGCGTAAGGCTGTCATTGCTGCCTTTGAGCCCTATCCCCATGAGCGAAGCCGCTATGCTGAGCCTTCCGGCGGCTGCGGTAGTGACTGCGGATGTCGAATGTATCTGTTCTATCCTGCTGACGATATCGAGTGCATCTATCGCCGTTGCGACAACGGAACCGTCAGTCGATATCGTTCTGAAAATCTTTCCCATTTCTGATGATGTTCCTTTCAGGTCATACCTTCGGGATCTTTCTTGCCGCACGGACTATCCGTTCGGTCTTTTCGCCGGGCGGCGAGAAGGTATCGCCCTCATATTCTGCGAGAAGCTCAAACCCGGTATCTGCGAGTATCTTCCTCACGGTATCATTATCGGGGGCTATCTCGGAAAATTCCTCGGTATATCTGCGGTAATCCCTGCCGGAGCCCACAAAGAAATCAAGCGTGATATCGGTGCGGCAGTCGGGGCTTTCCTCATCGAAGATGCTCCTCCATACACAATAGACGCTTTTCGTTTCATAGATGAAAGCGTTGTCGGCAAGCACCGAACGGTGCTTGTACGGCGTGTTCATATCAAATATAAACAGCCCGCCCGGTTCGCTGAACAGCGACACACGTTCTATTGCGCGCTTTATCGAAGCTGTATCATCCAGGTGATTGAGGCTGTCAAGAGCGCAGACAGTGATATCTATCGTGCCGAACATATCAAGCTCGGTCATATCCTGACAGAGAAACTGTATATCTGGCAGATCGGGGGATTTTTTCATCATCGCGCGGTTAAGCATATCCTCCGAGATATCTGTGCCGATGACATCGTAGCCCATTCGTGCGAATTCGACCGACAGGCTGCCCGTACCGCAGGCAAGGTCGAGGAGTATGCCGTTTTTCTTCCCGCCGAATTTATCGGCTATGCTGCGGAAATACTCTGCCCTTGCGCGGTAATCTATATTGGCAGTCAGGCTGTCATAGTGGTCGGCAAAAACGGTATAGGCGCCGTTCGTCATTTGGTCTTGCCTCTTTTTCTGCGGTCAACGGAGGGGTCTTCGCCCATGCGGGAGAGGACACATTTGTATCCCTTGCCGCTTATCTCGTTGTTCCTGCCGTCGTTGAGGGTACGGTTCACGCGGCTGATAGTAGCCGTACTTGCGCCCGTTTCTGTGACTATATCGGTATATACATAGTTCGTATAAAGCATTTTAGCGACATGAAGGCGCTGTGTCATGGACTTTATCTCGGGAACGGTGCAGATATCGCTGAGGAAATCCGCTGCCTCCTCGGGAGTTTCAAGAGAAAGTATCGCATTGCAGAGATAATCGAAGCTGCTTTTATCGAGACTGTTGCTGACCATATTTATCATTCCTTTCGAGCATATATGACGGATGATCGTGATTACAATTCTATTTTAGCACACTAAAATTCAGAAGTAAATACTTTTCACAGAATATTAAGAAAAAACTTAGACAGTACAATAAATATTGGTCTCCCACGCCGGGATATACAGGTGGTGCCGCAGGAAGATCTTCAGTTCCGGATTTATCTCATGCACGAGCAGCGGTATATCGAAAATATCCTCGCTCCGGTGATACACCGCTGCCGCAAGCTTGGCGCCGTTCTTAAGAGAAGCGGATGCACCGAGCAATGCCTGATGCTCCGCGCCCTCGACGTCCATTTTGATATACGTTGCGTTTTCGGTAAGGGTATCACCGCGCAGAGCTGCGACCTTTATCATCCTTGTGCTCGTCTGAGGCACGAGAGTCGCCTGCCTGCCTGCTTTTGCGGCAAAGCTGAGTTCGGTGTCCTCCGACCAAGCCGCCGCGTTGAACAGGTGTACCCGTTCCATATCCGCGGTGCTGCGCGCAAGGCGGCGGAAATTCGCAGCATCCGGTTCCATTGCGAAGATCTTGTCATACCTTCCGCCGGTCAGCTCCGTGAATTCCTGCACGGTATCGCCGTTGTAGGCGCCCATATCGATATATGTCTCGTTTTCCCCGAGGCGGAGCAGCCCCGTAAAGACCTCTTCCCGCGGAGATGTGCAGCGGGTGAGATATCCGGGCTTGCCGCTTATCTTGTAGTTTATCACGTCGGCGAAGGTCTGCCGCGAGGTATCGTCTGCAAGGAGCTCGTATGCCTGCATCATCTTATCGCAGTTTTCCTCACAGTACTGCGGAGTGAACAGCGTATCGCCATATACCGGCACATCGGGCGCGAGCAGGACGTGCCTCTTCCCTATCTCTGTGATCCTGTCATAAAGGCTCTGATATCCTGCGCCGAAAGCGAGCACGACGATGAATTCATCGACATATTCCTCCACCTGCGCGAGCGTATGCACAAAATGACCCATGAACGTATGTCCGCGCACGAATTCATCGCTTGCAAAAAAG
>CAMVPV010000178.1 GCA_947169455.1 uncultured Clostridia bacterium
GGCGTGTCGAGTATATCTCCGAGCACGTCCGCGAGCGCTTTTTCCGAGCGCGACGCCTCGTATGAAACAAGGTGACGCACCAGCGTTTTCGGTATCGAGCAGTTCACGCCGTACATCGACATATGGTCGCCGTTGTAGGTCGCCCAGCCGAGTGCAAGCTCCGAAAGATCACCCGTGCCGATCACTATGCCGCCGGTCTTGTTGGCGATATCCATGAGCACCTGCGTGCGCTCGCGCGCCTGACAGTTCTCATACGTCACATCGTGAACGTTCTCATCCTGTCCGATATCCTTGAAATGCTGCCTGACCGCATCGCCTATATTCACTTCCATAAACCCGGTGCCGTAAGCCTCCGCCAGTGCGACAGCATTGTTCTTCGTGCGCTTTGTGGTGCCGAAGCAGGGCATAGTAACGGTGATGATCCCCTTGCGGTCAAGACCGAGCATATCGAACGCGCGCACTGTGACTGCCAGTGCCAGAGTGGAATCCAGACCGCCGGAAAGCCCGATAACAGCGGTACCGCAGTTAATGTGCTTCATGCGCACTGCAAGCCCGGACGCCTGCATCGTCAGTATCTCCTCGCAGCGCTCCGCGAGATCGGTCTTGTCAGCGGGAACGAACGGCTTCGGCGGGATGTATCTCACGATATCCGTTTCGGTGACGTCCAGTTCAAAAAATGTATTGTACATCAGCTCAGCCGCGGGATATGTGGATATCCGCTGTCTTTCATGCAGCAGCCTGCCGGTGTCGATATCTGATATCGCCATACCCTCGGCATACTTTCTCGTTTCCGAGAGTATGCTCCCGTTCTCGCCGATGAGACAGTGTCCGGAAAACACCATATCCTGCGTGGATTCGCCAAAGCCCGCATCGGAATAGATATACGCAGCGAGCAGCTTTGCTGACTGCGAGCGTATAAGCTGGCGCCGGTATGCGGCTTTTCCGATAGTCTCATCGCTCGCGGAGAGGTTTACGATAACAGTAGCACCCGCCGCCGCAAGGCGGTCGCTGGGCGGCGATACCACCCACAGATCCTCGCATATCTCCGCACCGATGACAAGCCCGGGCATGGTCTCACATCTGAAAAGCTGCCGTGCCGATATAGGCGCATACTCGCCGCAGATATTCGCATATTCATAATCATCCGCAAAAGCATCGGGGATATCCTTTCCCGATGCAAAATGCCGCGCCTCGTAGAACTCGGTATAATTCGGCATATTTATCTTCGGTACGAGTCCGAGGAGCTCTCCCCTGCACACAGCCGCGGCGCAGTTGTACAGCTTGTTCTTGTATCTCACAGGCAGCCCGACGAACAGTATGCAGTCGAGCTGCTTAGTTTCCGTGATTATCCTGCCGAGCGCATTTTCCGCGCCGTCAAGCAGCGCCTGCTGAAGGAACAGGTCGCCGCAGGTGTAGCCGGTTATACACAGCTCCGGAAAAACGATTATCTTTGCACCCTCACCGGCGGCTTTCTCTGCCCATTTCAATACCTGATCTGTATTGAATACGCAGTCTGCGGGGCGTATCTCGGGCGATACCGCCGCCGCCTTTATAAATCCGTCTTTCATAAAAATATCCCTTTCAAAATCTCAAAAAGGCGGAGAACAAAAGTCCCCCGCCCGAACGATCATACCTGTCGTTATACATTCACGCCGAAACTGCGGCAGAGTGCGGCAAGACCGCCCTCATAGCCTGCACCTACCGCGCTGAACTTCCATTCGCCGTTATGGCGGTATATCTCACAGACTACGATAGCCGTTTCAATGGAGAAGTCCTCCGCGAGGTCGTATCTGAGCTTTTCCTCGCCGACGAAATCATCCTCGCTGCTTCTTGCGGCAACGCGCACATAAGCGTTGGATACCTGACCGAAGTTCTGGTTTCTCGCCTTTGCGTCATGAATGGTAACGGTGATAGCTATCCTGCTGATATTAGCGGGTATCTTGTTGAAGTCGATAAGGATGACCTCGTCGTCGCCGTCGCCGGCACCGGTGAGGTTATCGCCGGTATGCTTCACAGCGCCGCTTGCGTGTTCAAGATTATTATAGAAAACAAAATCCTCATCGCTGAGCACCTTTCCGTTCTCACCGAGAAGGAAGGCAGCCGCATCAAGGTCGAAATCGTAGCCGCCGTCATACCTGTTGGTATCCCAGCCGAGCCCGACCAGAGCCATCGTCATTGATTTTTCAAGGCTTACCTTTTGTCCTTTTGAAAGATTAACTGCCATTTTACTGACCTCCCGATTTTTTATCCCCGACGGGGAAATAACATTTCCATGCGGGAAATTATTTTGATATATAAATATTAACACAAATATCAATTTTTGTCAATAGCAATTTTCATTTCTAATCAAATTCTCATTGTCGGCGGACAGTGCCTCATCATTTGCGAATTCGGTCATATTCCCGCGGTAGCGCAGCGGCAGATGTGACCGCTGACACTTGTGATTGTACCGCTCCCCTATCTCGATGGTATCGAAAAACGTCTTCCACAAGCCGCTGTACAGCACCTCGGACTCATCCTTCTCTATCAGCTCAATTCCGTCGATATCTGCGATGACCGAACGCCCGGTCTCATGGAAAAGCGCTGTTCCGTGTACTTTGTCATATATCACGAACCGCTCGCTGCGCATACGGTCGCAGAAATGCTCCGCTATCAGCGGGATGATGCTGTTTTTCGGTTCTATCACCGAGACGAGCACTCCCCCGCGCTGCGAGAACCGCACAAACCCGAGCATCAGGTGTGCTTCGTTCACCACATGGCGTTTTATGGCGATAATTCTGTTCACGGTATCATCAGCGAGCATACTCTTTATACTGTTCCCATAGCGGAAACCGAGTATCACAAATCTGAGTATCAGCGTATCCTTGTCGGGGTCGTAGCTGAGAAACGCCTTTTCGATGAATTGAAGCACGTCCCTTCCCATTTTTTTCTCTATCCCCGCTGTGACGCGCTCTGCCTTGTCAGCCTCGGAGGGTATCTCAACGAGATCTCCGAAAACGAGCTGCTCCGCATCATTATGCATAACGGCTGAGGGCACTATCCTTCCGGAAAAGCAGTGAAAAATGCAGCACATCAGCCCTTCAAAGCTGCCGTCAAAGGTAAATATCACATCTGTCCCGTCAGACATTTTACAGTATCCTCCGCTGTTGGCAGCGCGGGCTCCTCATCGAAGAATGAGAGCTGTTCCGCGGATCCGCCGTTCAGTTCGAGCTGCTTCACCGTGCTTTCCGACATCAGCATACGCAGCTTGGCTTCTTCGGTTATTTTCAGTCCGTACTGCTGTTTTCCGCGGCAGGTGATGAAATACTGTGCGCGCTTCACCACCGTACCGAGCTTTTTCAGATCATCGAAATCCAGCGATGCCTGTCTTCGTGCAGTACATATCCTGTTCGCGGACTTGACACCTATCCCGGGCACGCGCAGAAGCATCTCGTAGGGTGCACGGTTGATCTCAACCGGAAAAAGCTCGGGGTGAGCGAGCGCCCAGCTGCACTTCGGATCAAGGTATTTATCCAGATGTGGATGCTGTTCATCGAGCAGTTCATCCGCCCTGTAACCGTAAAAGCGCAGCAGCCAGTCTGCCTGATAGAGCCTGTGCTCGCGCAGGAGCGGCACGGGAGTGCCTTTCACGGGGAGCACCTTCTGATCGCCGACAGGCACATACGCCGAGAAGAACACCCTTTTCAGCGAGAATTTATTGTACAGCGCCTCGGAAAGCCGTATTATGCTGAGGTCGTTCTCCTCTGTCGCTCCGATTATCATCTGTGTGCTCTGCCCGGCGGGAGCGAACCTCGGTGAATGCTTATACTTCACCAATTCGTATGAGTTCTCGCGTATCATTTTCGTTATGCCCGCCATAGGCAGCAGGATGGAGCGCTTCGACTTGTCGGGCGCAAGGGCGGCGAGGCTCTTCTGCGAGGGCAGTTCGATATTCACGCTTATCCTGTCGGCGTATGTGCCGAGGGCAGCGATAAGCTCCTGTGATGCGCCGGGTATCGCCTTTGCGTGTATATATCCGTTGAAGCGGTATTTGTTCCGCAGCAGTGAGAGACATTCTATCATCTGTTCGCAGGTATAGTCGGGATCTCTCATCACGGCGGAGCTGAGGAACAGTCCCTCTATGTAGTTGCGGCGGTAGAAATTTATCGTGAGCTCCGCGAGCTCCTCCGGCGTGAAGGCAGCGCGCGGGATATCGCTGTCTGTGCGGTTGACACAGTATTTACAGTTGTATATGCAGCAGTTGGTGAGCAGCACCTTAAGCAGTGAGATGCATCTGCCGTCACCGGAGAAG
>CAMVPV010000179.1 GCA_947169455.1 uncultured Clostridia bacterium
TTTCGCTGTTTTTGAGCTTTCTACCATTAAAAAGCCCCATGGAATCGGATTTTTTTGTGTGACTCAGTGTGACTCGGTGGTACTCAGTGTGAAATTGGTTTGATAATACCATATTATCAGGAGTTGATTTATAAACTATCTGAGAACAGATGCCGGTATTTTTTTCAAAAAACTATTGACAAATCGGAAAAGCTGTGCTATAATACAAGAACAGGCAGATGTGTATCATGTTTCATATATCTTTCTGCCGTATATTTTGAGGTTTAAGAGGTGTCAGGATGAAAAAATGATCTCACTTTTGAATGCATTGATAAGTGTTAAGGCAATGTGAGCATATCTGCGAGCATTGTTTTGTCGTGCTGCCAAAAGTGGATCGTGTTTTCATGACCCTCTTTTTGAGTATGCTCTCGTTTCAGGGTCATAAAAGCGCGTTTTCGGACTGTTTGGCGGCAAACGGTCTTTTTTTGTTTGCGGAAGAGACCACTGAAAGGAGAGATGCTTTATGTCACAGATAAGCGTAAAAGGGCTTACATTCTGCTATGAGGGCAGCTTTGACAATATTTTCGATAACGTTTCCTTTTCTGTCGATACAAACTGGCGGCTCGGGTTTATCGGGCGCAACGGGAAGGGCAAGACCACGTTCCTGAAGCTCCTGCTCGGTGAGCATGACTTCTCAGGTTCAATAGACTGTTCGGTCAGGTTCGCATATTTCCCGTATGTGATCACTGATGATATGCTTTGCAGACCGGCAGCGGAATTTATAGATGAGCTCCGCCCCGACTGCGAAAGCTGGCGCGTCATCTGCGAACTTTCACTGCTCGGCGAGGAGGCGGATATCCTGTACCGTCCGTTCGTTCAGCTGAGCCATGGACAGCGCACGAAAATGCTTCTCGCACTGCTGTTTTCCGGCGAGAACGAATTTCTACTGATAGATGAGCCTACCAATCACCTGGACAGCATCGCAAGGGAAAGCGTGAAAGAATATCTTTCGCGGAAGAGCGGGTTCATTCTTGTGTCACACGACCGCGACCTTCTCGATGCCTGCACCGATCATGTGCTGGTGCTGAACCGCGGCAGCATTGAGGTCCGGAACGGGAACTTTTCATCGTGGTGGGAACAGAAGCAGCGCCGTGACAGCTTTGCACAGGCGGAGAACGAAAAGCATCTGCGTGAGATAAAGAAGCTTCGTCAGTCGGCAAGGCGTGCGTCCGAATGGGCGGATAAGAATGAACGGACGAAGATCGGCTTTGACCCGATAAAGGAACATGACAGATGTCTGTCAACAAGATCTGTGATCGGCGCGAAAACAAAGAAGATGCAGAAGCGCGTGACCAATATCAAAAGGCGCATCGAGAGCGAGATAGAGCAGAAGGAAGGTCTGCTCAATGATATCGAGACCGCAAAAGCCCTGAAACTCGCGCCGCTGCACCATTACAGGAATACTCTCGCCGAACTGCGCGATTACAGCTTCCGTTACAGCGGTGCGGAAAAGAACATCGTTGACGGGCTTACATTCACAGTAGGGCAGGGGAGTCGCATCGCACTGGACGGCGCGAACGGCTGCGGAAAATCCACACTGATAAAGAGGATACTTCAATGCACCGGCGCTGATTTCCCGGCAGAGTATTCAGAAAGCGGTCTTATCGGGACTGCCTCCGGACTTATTGTCTCATATGTCGATCAGGATACCTCTCAGCTGTGCGGAACGGTGGATATGCTCTGCGAAAAGCGCGGCATCGATAAGAGCCTTTTCTGTACGATACTGCGTCAGCTGGGCTTCGGACGCGTACAGTTTGAAAAAGATATCTCCGAATGGTCGGAGGGTCAGAAAAAGAAGGCGCTTCTCGCAGCGAGCCTTGCTTTTCCGGCGCACCTGTATATCTGGGATGAACCCCTCAATTACATCGATATTTTTTCACGTATCCAGATAGAGCAGCTGCTGCTTGAATATGGACCGACCATGCTGTTTGTGGAGCACGACGAGACCTTCCGCAGAAAAATAGCCACGATGACGATATCATTATGAACAGGGGGGCGTGCAGGGCGCGGATGTCATATCCGCGCCCTGTTGTTCCTAAGCGCATCATTATCGCCTGCTTTGTTCTATACTATACGCGGTTTACCGTGCAATTTAATGTTGATCTGCCTATTGACAAATATGATCCTGTTGTGATATAATATCTGTGTGTGATCATAGGAATACGGCTGTATGTCCTGTTCCGTAACGGCGGGAAGGGCAGGGATCATCGGCCGACAGAGAGTAAGTAGATAGTATGAAACAAAAAGACACCGATAAGCTGCCGGAAAATACCGAAAAGAACGACAGACAGCTGATATCCTTCTCAGCAGCTTTTCTTTTTGCATTTACCTGTATCTTTTATCCCCCGGTGGATATGTATCTTTCAAATATAAAAGCTGTATCCTGTGCGGCGAACTATGTCCTGATACCGGCAATAGTATCGGGAGTGCTGTTTACCGCCATACTTTTTGCCGTTCTGTATCTCACAAAGGGCAGGCTGCATGATATACTGACCTGCCTTGCAGCAGGCATCTCCCTCGCTGTGTCCGTGCAGAGCAGTTATCTCCAGGTATCGGCGCACAGCATGGACGGTACAAGGTATTCTCCCGGTATTTTACAGGCTGTGGTGAACGGTCTGATATGGGTGATACTGATCGCAGTTCCGTTTGTATTTGAAAAGCTGTTCCCGCAGCTGACCAGAAAGGGCATTATCTTCCTCATGGCGCTCATCTGCGTCATGGATTCGGCAGGTGCGGCTGCACTTGCAGCAGATATCGTCAGAGAGGATGATTCCGGTATACTCATAGATTCCCTGAACAACGACGTGCCGAGTACATACCTTTCGGCTGAAAACGAATTCAGGCTGTCCGAGGAGCACAATCTTATCATCGTCCTCACCGATGAGTACGATTCTTTCTGCTTTGACTATACACTTGAGAATTACCCCGGTACAACGGAGGAATTCACGGGTTTTACCTATTACAAGGATACTGTCGGTATGTATGGGTTTACCGACACGGCGACAGACCATATCTTTTCGGGAAAGATGAAAGACGACTCCGGATATGATACCGCTGTGTTCGACCTTCTTGAAGAAAACGGTTATGATATCGAGTTCTATACGAATACAGAGAACTTTCCCGCAGCTGTCTATGAGGATTACGCCGGCAATTATTTTTCCTATGACCCGGGTCTGAATGATATCCTCAGGATATATATGTGTATGAACAGGCTCGGTGCGTTCAAGTGTGCGCCCGTATGCCTGAAACCGCTGTTCTACATGGAAAACTTTGAGATATCTCAGGCATTGTCTTCCGTATTCATGTACTATCCCGACAACATCACCTTCTATAATTCCATACCCGACAGCGCTGAAAAGACCGGCAAAAAATGCTTCCGTTTCATTTATCTGAAAGGACTGCACGACCCGATAAATATCTCAAAGGATATAGAACGTGTTCCCGACTGGAGCGTTCCTGCCGAAGAACAGGCTGTTGCGGTGAACCGGATACTGTCACGGTATCTGCGCTTTCTGAAGGATAATTCGCTGTATGACAATTCCGATATAATTATACTTGCCGATCATGGGATAAAATCACATGACAGCGGTAAATATCCGCTCCTGCTCATCAAGCCCGCAGGCAGCAGTGACGCAGGACTTGCCGTTTCGGACAAGAAGATATCATACGCCGACCTCTTTCCGACGCTGAAGTACCTTGCGGGCGGCAGCGATGACGGTGATACTGTATTTTCGGACAAAGATGAGAACCGGTTAAGATATTTCGCGGGAACGGACGAATGGATAGAGGGCGCGATAAAATGACCGCCCGACGGTCGGTGCCGGCTCGTCTCGTGCTTTGATCCTGACGGTAATAAAAATCAAATATACGGAGCAATAGATTTATGGAACTTCTGACGAAACTTCTGGGAAAATGTCTGGGGTACTGCTATTCCTTCACAGGGGATTACATCCTTGCGATAATAGTATTCACACTCCTGACAAAGATCATCCTCCTGCCTGTCAATCTGATCGTGCAGGCGAACGGTATCAAGATGGTGCGCATAACGCCGGAACTCAACAACATCAAATGTGATTTCTGCGGAGACAAGGAAAAGATAAGCGAGGAAACGCTGAAATTATACAAGAGAGAAAAATATAATCCGCTGATAAGGCTTGTTCCTCTCGTACTTCAGCTCATTCTGCTCATGGGGGTGATCGAATGTGTGAAATCGCCAGAGTATTCCGGTATAGATGCATCGCAGATG
>CAMVPV010000180.1 GCA_947169455.1 uncultured Clostridia bacterium
TGAAGTGCGATGCGATAGTGAACGCCGCAAATTCATCTTTGCTCGGCGGCGGCGGAGTTGACGGTGCGATACACCGCGCCGCCGGAAAGAAACTGCTTGAAGAGTGCCGCTCTCTGCACGACAAGGGCGGCTGCAAAACGGGACAGGCTGTATTTACGAAGGGATACGATCTCCCCTGCAAATATATCATCCATACTGTAGGTCCTGTATGGAACGGCGGAACCAAAGGAGAAAAGGAACTGCTCGAAAGCTGCTACCGCAATTCTCTTGAGATCGCCGCATCTCTGGGGTGTACCTCGGTCAATTTCCCGCTGATATCCTCGGGTATATACGGCTATCCAAAGGAAGATGCTTTCCGCGTCGCATCCGATACGATAAAGAAATTCCTTGACGATCACGATATCGATATTACGCTTGTATTATTCGACAAGGCATCGTTCACTGTCGGGAAAGACCTTTACGGTAAGATCAGATGCTTCATAGATGACAATTATGTTGAACGCTTTCCGGAAACACGGGAACGCGCAAAGCAGCTCAGACATGAACGCTTTCACAATATGCCGCTATCCGGTCTCCCTGAAATGTCCAGTTTTTACGCCTGCGAAGAGGAAGAAGATACAGCGGAAGAAAGCGCTGAATATAGCAAACCGCTCGCAGCTGCTCCGTCATACAGCGGGCTCGAGGAAATGCTCGGAAGAAATGAGGAGACTTTCTCACAGATGCTCCTGCGGCTGATCGACGAGCGCGGAATGACCGATTCCGAAACATACAAAAAAGCCAACATCGACCGCAAGCTGTTTTCCAAAATAAGGAGCAGCACTGATTACCGTCCGAAAAAACAGACCGTTCTCGCCTTTGCGATAGCACTTGAGCTCGACATGGACGAAACGCAGAAGCTGCTTGCATCCGCAGGATTTACACTTTCACGCAGCTTACGCGCCGACGTCATCGTGATGTATTTCATACAGAACCGCACCTATGATATCTTTGAGATAAACGAAGCGCTGTTCGCATTCGACCAGAACCTTATCGGCGTCTGAAATTGTCGCTTCACAGGCGACCACACACATCTTCCCCGATGCTATAATGAGATCACAAAAGCAAAACCGAAACATCAGGGAGGAATACAAATGAAAAAAGGACTTACCGAAATAGTTTTCATACTCGACGAGAGCGGTTCCATGTACGACCTTAAAAGTGATACGATAGGCGGATTCAATTCCGTGCTTGAAAAGCAGCGCAGCGAAACAGAAGCCGGCGAAGCATTCGTATCGGCGGTGATGTTCAGCGATTCGAGCCGTGTCGTCCACGACCGCAGACCGATATCCGAGGTACCCTGTCTCACCTCCGCGGATTATGAGCCGTCGGGCAGCACCGCGCTTCTGGACGCGCTCGGCGGCGCGATAAAGCACATCTCGGATATCCACAAATACGCCCGCCCCGAGGACGTCCCCGAGAATACGCTCTTCGTGATAACAACTGACGGGATCGAAAATGCAAGCCGTACTTACAGCGCCGAAAAGGTCAGGAAAATGATAACCGAAAAGCAGAAAAAGCACGGCTGGGAATTCATTTTCCTCGGCGCAAACATAGATTCGGTCAAGACAGCCAACGCTTACGGGATCTCCGATAGAAATGCGGTTAATTACCACGCAGACAAAAAAGGAACGTCCGTGATATATGGAACTATGAATGAAGCGATAAGAAATGTCCGTGCAAATACTCCGCTTGCTGCCGCTCCCTGGCGTAAGGAAGCAGACGAGGATTTTTCATCAAGATGACACAAGCCCGGAGGTTCACCTCAGACCTCCGGGCTTTGCACGTTTTATGCGTTATTATGCCTTGCTTATATAATCGCTTTCGGTGACAAGTATATCCCCGCTTTTCACGGTGACATCATCGGATGCGATAACGGTCAGACCGTCACGCATCATAACGATCACCTTCATGGAATATTCCCCCCGTATATCGCCGATACTCATTCCGCAGAATTCGCTGTCGTCATTGACAAGTATCTCACCTATCCTGCCGATGTCCTTGAAATTCTTCTCCGAGTGTTGATTGCGGGAGTACTGCTCAACAAAACCCGCACTGACGATACCGGTCGGGATAGCGACCACGCCAACGCCGAGAAAAGCTATCATTATCGCCATTATGCGCCCTATTACGGTGACGGGGTAGATATCCCCGTAGCCCACCGTGAGCAGTGTAGCCATGCTCCACCATATCCCCGAAAAAGCATTCGTGAATACATCCGGCTGCGCTTCATTCTCGCAGGCATATATCCCGAGCGACGATGCGAACATCAGCACGATTATTATGAACAGCGACGACATTATCTGATTGCGCTTCTCCATAATTACCGAAAATATTATGTTGAATGAATCATACTGCGCATTGAGCCTGAACAGGTGGAATATCCTCACCACCCGCAGCATCCTGAACACTATGAACCCCGAAAGATAGTAGAACGGAAGGATCGTCAGCAGATCAACTATGCCGTCGAATGAACGCAGGAATTTCAGCACTGCCTTAGCGCGGCTAAGCTCCGGGTACAACAGGTCGGCTGTCCATATCCTCAGCACATATTCCACGCAGAAGAACATCGCCGTTGCCGCTTCGATCACCCCGAACAGCGTATGGAACCTGCTCAGCTGATCAAATGTTTCAAGGAACATCGCAAGTATATTCAGAATGATGTTCGCAACGATGAATATATCGAACAGGCGGCTCGGCAGATCTTCCTTGCTCCCTATCTGTATTATTTCAAAAATTCTCTTTCTCATTATCCCGTCAAGTCACTCCGTGCAGTTAGTGCACTGTATTTTTCATCAGTCGAGCGGAAGTCCGTGTTCCGCAGCCGACTTAACGAGCGCGTCCTTTCCGCCCGTTTTGTATTCCTCGGATAATCCGGGCGAAGCATACAGAAGTATCGACGAACTCCCGTTGCCCGATACAGCCGCATAGATGCCGTCCTTCTCGTAGATGAGCGTATCGTACTCATGTATCTCCGTTTCCTCGACGAATGTATATCCGTTCTCCTCGAGGAAAGCAGAAAACTCCTCCGTCCTGTCCTTCATCGGAGAATCGCTTCCGTAAGCAAACAGCAGACCGCTCTCCTTCTCAAACACGAAATATTTCAGGTCATCGTCTGTCTTGATGACAAGCATGGTCCCTGTCTTGAAATTCATGCAGTCCTTATACTGCTCCTTGACCGCATTTTCATCCATATCCCATGTGATCCCGCTTGTTTCTTTTGATCTTTCGATATAGGAATAGTCAAGCACTCCGTTATCGCCGAAGTCATACACAAGC
Source organism: uncultured Clostridia bacterium (assembly GCA_947169455.1). Next base: position 3,316 of record CAMVPV010000180.1, read on the forward strand.
TCATCTATATAGACAAGACCGGTCTGCATAACTCCCTTATCATCAAAATAATAGGTATTGCCGTCAATTTCTTTAAGCCCTCTGACCGCGCGGCATTCTTCATCGAAATAGTAACGTCTGCCCTTGAAATCGACCCAGCCTGTAACAGCCGCACCCTTGTTCGCCGAGCTGAAAAAGTACAGCTTTCCATTGACTGTTTTCAGTCCCGTGAACAGGCTGCCCTTGTCATCGGCACGGAAATAGTACTTCTTACCGCCGATATTCTTCGCGCCGGTCACGGCAATGCCGTTCTTATTGAAATAATATGTCTTGCCTCCGATGCTCTTCCAGCCCGTGACATAAGCACCGCTGTCCGAATATGACCAGCCGCCGTCTGTTTCCTCCCATTCCGCCGAAACGCCGGGCATAGTTGCAGTCATTACCGCCGCCGACAGCAGGATCGCCGCCGCTGAAAATAATTTTTTCTTCATGATATATCCTCCGTAAATCATTTTTCATCTGTACTGTCCGGAACTACCCAGCAGCCGTCGTCTATAATAAGGCACAGCATCGCTATGGTGTCCCCGAAATATACGTCCTCACCGTAATTCAGCACTGTATCGCGCAGCTTGTCATGCCATTCGCTGTCCTTCGCGCAGGAAGCCGATATGAGGAACGGCGCCACAAAGCAGAGGTCGTTCCAGTCCGCGACAGCCTCTCCCCCGGGAGTATATCCCGCCATTATCTCCCACGGATCGCCGCCTGCTTTTTCCTTTATGAATAAATCGATCTTCTCCGAAAACCTCACGGCGTGTTCATTCCCGCTGATAAGTCCGTCCATTCCGACGCGCCACGGAGTACGGCAGGCATTGTAGTAATAATTACCGTCATTCTCCCCTTCGAGGAACTCTGCCGGCGCAGGTACGAATTTTCCTGTCTCTGCGTCCTTGATGAAGAAATCGGGAAGTATCCCCGTGCC
>CAMVPV010000181.1 GCA_947169455.1 uncultured Clostridia bacterium
GCGGTAGCGGTGCATACGCCCGAAATGACACCGGCTGCCGTGCAGAGTATCCCCGTGAAGATGACCATCTCACTGAAATCGCGTACCGTGCCGCCCGAGTCGAACGCAGTCATCAGCATCACCTGCATGAACGGCGCCGCAAAGAGGTGCAGCACGAGGTTTATTATCATTATCGTCCTGCTGCTTTTGATGTTATACAAGCCGTTGTGAACGGCGGGGGAGTACTTCTTCTGTTTTTTATCCGTTTGTATATTGACATCAGACGAGACCGTTTGCGTCATAGCCTGAACCCTCCATTTCATAAATGAATATCTCCTCAAGCGTCAGCGGGATTATATCGAGCACGAGAGGGGAGAACGGTGCGAACTTTGCGTGGATATCCTCCTCGCTGCCCCTCATGACGAAATAATGGATATTTCCGCTGCGGCTGTAATTGAGGATATCACCGCCGAAATCCTCCTTCGGGTGTTCATCGGGGAATGCCGCCTGTACCTTGTGGATATCGCCCTTTACCGAATCGAGGCTGCGGCAGAAGAGCATTTTTCCTTTGTGCAGAAGTGCGACACGGTCACATATCTCGTTTATCTCAACGAGGTTGTGCGAGGATATCACCACGGTGAGGCTGCGGTCGATCATCGCATCTATGAGCATACGCTTCACTATGATGCGCATGGTGGGGTCGATGCCGTCGAAAGCCTCGTCCATGAGAAGGTAATCGGTGCAGCAGGAAATGCCGGATATCACCGCAGCCTGCCGCTTCATTCCCTTTGAGAATGTGGCTATCTTCTTGTTGGTGGGCAGCTTTATCGTCTCGTTCAGTTTCCCGAATATATCCTCAGAGAAGTTCGGATAGAAGCCCTTGTAGTAGTCTTTCAGCGAATTGAGCGTGAAGCTCCCGAACTGCACTGTTTCATCGTTTATAAAGAATACCTTTGATTTCACAGCGGGGTCGTTGAATATCCTTTGTCCGTCGATCTCGGCAGTGCCGCTGTCGGGGGAGTATATCCCGGAGATCAGGCGCAGTATGGTGGATTTTCCGGCGCCGTTCGAGCCGAGCAGACCGAAAGCAGAGCCCTCCGGTATTTCGAGCATAACATCATCAAGCGCCGTGAAATCGTCAAATTTCTTGGTAACATTATTCAGCGTTATCATCTTTTTCTCCTTGCTTTTCCAGAAGTGTTATTCGTTCTCTCAGTTCATCGGCGGAGATATTCAGCCGCAGGCAGATATCCGCCGCGCTGTCGAAATCACCGAGTGCCTGCCGGATCATCTTTTCGTCGATGATATCCGAAGCGTAGCTGCCTCTGCCGGGAACTGTATAGATTATCCTGTCCTTTTCAAGTTCCTGAAAAGCCTTTGTAATGGTATTGGGATTTACGCCGAGTTCCTTTGCGAGCTCCCTCACGCTGGGGAGCTTGTCGCCGGGGGAGAGCTCGCCCGAAAGAAGCATATCCTTCACGCAGGTATAGACCTGTTTGTATATCGGGACTCTGCTCTGAAGATCGAGAAGATACATAATATGTTCACCACCTTGGCATAGTGTACTACTTGTTCTAATACAGTTATATCACACAGTACAGCATTTGTCAAGTACTTTCTCAAAATTTGCTCAGTGCAACAAAAATACAGCAATAAAGCGGCTTGTGATGACACAAACCGCTCTACTGCTGTGAAAAAAGAGAAAAAGTTATGAAACTGTCAAGTCGTATCGGGGGACAATGAAAGGAATAAAAGTTATCCACCCGATGTTTATATTATACATAAAAGAACATTAACTGTCAATAGTTTTTGTAAAATAATGACTATTTTCTATCAATTACACAAATAATTCTTACTGAATTGTACAGTATGCACTAATCATCCTCGCCGATGCCGCCCGCAATGGCATTTCTTGCGTATCTGCGGCGGAATTCACCCGGCGTGATGCCGTATTCCTTCTTGAAGCACTGCACAAAGCTGCTCTGCGAACAGAAGCTCAGGTACATAGCGATATCGAGTGAGCCGCGATCGGAATATTTCAGCAGTGATGCGGCTTCCTTCAGTTTTTCGCGGCGTATGAAATCGCTCAGCTTGACGCCTGTTTCCTTCAGGAACAGCTTTGAGAGGTAATTCGGGTTCAGCCCGAGCGATGTGGAGATATCCTCTACGAGCAGCCGCTGTGTGAGATTTCCCGTGATATACTCCATCGCACGTATTACATATACTGAATGAGCCCTGTTCCGCGGGAGAGCCGCCATTTTCCGCGTGAAGTACAGCGCCATGCGGTTATGCAGCGAAAGTATCTCATCGGGGCGTTCGAGGGTATCCATGCGGCTGATGTACAGGTCACTGATATTGTAGGCTATCTCACGGTCGAGCCCTTTTTCCACGCATATCCGTGTTATCAGCGCGGTAGATACCACAAAATGATATTTCAGATTGCGTATCGGGTCATTCGACAGCTGCCCGAATTCGCCGGATTCATAGCGGGAGGTGTCGTTCGGGTCGGAGAGGTTATTCGTCACCTCGGCGATGTTTCCCGATGCGATATGTTCGTAGAAGCCATATTCGCGTCCGTACTCGGTATGCCGCTGACCGTCCTCAGAACGGCGGAGAAGCTGCATATTGAGTTCCTTGTCAACATTCATACCTTATCACTCCTCAGATAGCCTGTAAGGGTTCTGGACAGTCTCTCATATTATTCACTGTCCCTTAAAAAATATTATATAACATTTCTGACAAATTAGCAAGGAATTTTATATATTTTTTTTTGAAAATATCTTATAATGTAGATACTGAAATTCACATACACTATATGAAAGGCGGTATGCTCTCATGATGAAGGAAAAAGGTTTCTACAAGGGAGTCAATTTCGGAGGCTGGCTCTCACAGTGCGATTATTCAAAGGACAGGCTCGACAATTTCATCACGGAAAAAGACTTTGAACGTGCAGCGCAGACAGGTTTCGACCATGTCCGCGTGCCGATAGACTATAATGTTCTCGAAAATGAGGACGGCACGGCATATTCCGAGGAGGGCTTCGGACGAGTTGACAATGCCGTTCAGCTTGCGAAGAAATACGGGCTCAATATCGTGATAGACATACACAAGACGGCAGGCTTCTCATTTGATTCGGGCGAAAATGAGACAGGCTTCTTTGAGAGCGAAAAGCATCAGGAGCGCTTTTACAGGCTGTGGGAGGAGATCGCGCGCCGCTTCGGAAAATACAGCGATATCTCCGCTTTCGAGCTTCTCAACGAAGTGACCGACAAGGATTACATAGGCGTATGGAACAGGGTCATAAGGGAATGCATAAAGCGCATCCGTGTGTATGCGCCCGATACGATCATCCTCGTCGGCAGCTACTGGAACAACAGCGCATCGGCGGTGAAGGATCTCGAAGCACCGTATGATGACAAGGTGGTATATAATTTCCACTGCTACGACCCGCTGCAGTTCACACATCAGGGAGCGTACTGGGTGCCGGATATGGATACGGAGTTCCGTCAGCCGTTTGAGGAGAGCGGTACTACTCCGGAGATGTTCGAGGATCTGTTCATGCAGGCGCTCGAAAAGGCGCGCGAGTACGGCGCCGATGTATATTGCGGCGAATACGGCGTGATCGACAGGGCAACTCCGGAGGACACTGTGAAGTGGTACAGAACGATCAACGGTGTATTTGAAAAATACGGCATAGCAAGGGCGGTATGGAACTTCAAGGAAATGGATTTCGGCTTTTTTGACAGCCGCCTTGACGGTGTAAGGGACGATCTCAGAAAGTACATCTGAACCGCTGCTTATAGACAGCTGACTTCAGATCACAAGACCCACACAGAGCAGGTATTGAACGCCTGACCTGTGTGGGTCTTTCATTAATATCATCGGAAAGGGGCGCTTCTGCGTTTTCACGGAGAAGTTCAGGCTCCGGCAGGGAGGTGAGAGCTTCAAGAAAGCTTTCGCTCACCAGCGTTCAAGATTTCTGCGGAATTTGTCCGTGTAGGCTTTTTTCAGTTCCTCTGCCGATATCCCGTAGCACAGCAGTACATCGTTGTAGTACATGAGGACGTCTGCAAGCTCTTCAACGAGGTGTTCCCGCTGATCGCTGTACGCCGCTCTTCCGCCGTGCTTTTTGATTATATCAATGACTTCGCCTGTCTCGCCTATCATCCACAGCAGTTTGTTCCTGCCGGTCTCCGGCGATATTGGCTCCCATTTTCCTTTGTATTTTTCCTGCAGTTCTCGCTGCATATCGAGCATTTCATTTATACCGAAATCTGACATAAAGCGTTTTCCT
>CAMVPV010000182.1 GCA_947169455.1 uncultured Clostridia bacterium
CCCTGCGGGGCGCGGCGAGGGCTCCGCCCCTCGACCCCGCAAGCCTTTTGGAAAAGGCTTGACCGAAAACTTTATGATAAATAAAAAATAATGAAATAAATTTAACTTATTCTTTGAACAAACCGGAGAATGATTTTCATTTTTTGTATTTATTATCGGGTTTCCAAAGGGCGCGCCCTTTGGTCAGGGGATCGTTAAGGGGACGAAGTCCCCTTGACACCGCGCAAGCGGCATAAGGAGGTAATTTATATGCTGATAAACGCAGACGGTGCGTTTGAATTCAGTTTCAAGCGCACCCCTGCGGTGATGAGAGCCTACGGCGAGGAATTTACATTGCCCGTGCGCAATGCTGAATTCCTCGACAGGCTCATCGCCGCGGACAAGAAAATTCTCACGGCGAAAACAGGCATCGGCAGGGCGGAAGGCTATCTTGAGGGCATCATCACTTTCATTGGAGAGGATGCCGTCCGCAGGATATTCCCGTCCGTTTCCGAAGCCGATATCGACGAGATGCAGGCGTTCTACGGAGCGCTCGCCGAGGCGGTAAAGCAGAGATCCGCCGAACTGATAAAGGCAAAATACGGCAATGACGATATTCAGTAAACCCCTGCCCGACGGCTATGTCCGTCACGGGCGGGAGTATAAGATGCGGACGGATTTCAAGGTGTGGCTGAAAGTCGAGGGGCTTCTCTGCGACAACGACATTGCCCCCGATATGAAATTTTCCGCCGAAATGAAGCTGATATTCCCCGTAATGCCGCCGCCCGACAGCAGGCTCGAAGAGTTCGTATCGTGGTTCCTGCGCTGCGGCGAAGAACCTCACAGCACACGCGGGAGCAGGTTCCGCGCGTACTCCTCCGACCACGACGAGGGGTACATCTACGCGGCGTTCATGCAGCAGTACCGTATAGACCTCGCGGAGACAGAAATGCACTGGTGGAAATATCAGGCGCTTTTCCGAAGTCTGCGGGAAACGAAATTCACCGATATCGCAGGGTGGCGCTCCGCCGACATCGACAACGATATGCCGAAGTCCCGCAGGGAATTTCTCGAAGATATGCAGGAATACTATGCGCTCCCCGAAACGCTCACCGACAGGCAGCTGCGGGAGCGCTCACAGAATTTTTACAGGAACGGAGGCGGTTAAATGGCAAGTGACGGTTCGCTGATATTCGACACGCAAATTGACGACAGCGGTTTCAAAGCAGGGCTGTCCGGTCTGAAAAACACCGCACAGACTATCCTCGGCGGTACAGGAGCCGCGCTCACGGCTGTGTCCGCGGGACTGCTCGCGGTCGGAAAAGCGTCCGCAGAGGTCGGTTCCGTGTATGAGGACAGTCTCAACAAGGTCGCGTCCATCGCGGACACTCCCGTGAAGTCCATTGCGGAGATATCCGCCGAGGGGAAAAAACTGTCAATGGAAACGGGTGCAGACGCCGCCGCTCTGAACGACGCCGTATATCAGGAAATATCGGCGGGCGCGGACACGGCGGAGGCGGTGAACCTCGTCGAAACTGCCGCGAAAGCCGCAAAGGGAGGATTCACCGACACCGAGACCGCCGTGAACGGTCTCACGAACGTGCTCAATACCTACAAAATGGCGACCTCCGAGGCGGACGAGCTTGCGAACAAGTTCCTCGTTACGCAGAACAAAGGAAAGACCTCTTTCGGCGAGCTGGCGGCTTCTATCGGTAATGTAGCGCCTACGGCACAGTCCGTGGGAATGTCGATAGACGAGCTGCTGTCCTCCGTGGCGTCGCTCACCGCGAACGGTATCTCGACGAGCGCCGCGATGACCGGCATGAAAGCGGCTCTGTCCAATATCATCGCGCCGACCGCACAGGCGCAGAAAATGGCGGAGGAACTCGGCATCGACTTCTCCGCGGCTGCTTTGCAGTCCAAGGGCTGGGCGGGATTCCTCGACGATCTCGCCAAGGCGACCGACGGCGACACCGCGAAAATGTCCAAGCTGTTCGGCTCGATCGAGGCTCTCAATTCCGTGCTCATACTCACGGGAAATGGCGCGGGGCTTTTCAATGATACCCTTGAGGAAATGGCGACCAACACAACAGCCCTGGAGGACGCTTACAGCATCATGGCGGACAGCCTTTCCACCGATATGGACAAGCTGAAAGCCTCCGCAAAGGTGCTCGGTTCGTCGATATATGACAGCATTTCCGACCCGCTGCGGGAACTCGCCGCGGTCGGGAACGGATATATCGATCAGCTCATAAAAGCGTTCGAGGAGGGCGGTCTCGACGGCATAAGCCGCGAGATAGGCAACGTCATGGCGGACGCTCTGAACGTCGTGGGCGGTTACGCTCCCGAGGTGTTCAAGGCGGCGTCCGACCTGATAATATCCTTCGTTGAGGGCATGGAGCAGAACTCCGACCGGGCGATAGATACCGCCGCTCAGATCATCGACATAATGCTCGATACCATTTCAAAAACGCTGCCGAAATTCGCCTATACGGCGGTGGAGATACTCTCAAAGCTGACTTCGGAGATCCTCGCGCGGCTCGATACGGTCGTGCAGTCGGCGGCGGATATCATCGAGGCTCTCGCAAAGGGTCTTTCCGACAATCTCCCGACCCTCGTGCCGAAAGCGGTCGATGCGGTAATGAAGATCGTCGATACACTCATTGAAAACGCGGACAAGCTCACCGAGGCGGCTTTCGATATAATCGTCGCTCTCGCGGACGGGCTGACTTCGGAAGAGACACTGAACTCGCTCACGGAAAAGACCCCCGAGATCATTAAGCATCTGAATGATGCGCTTATCGACGCGACGCCTGAGATCATCGGTTTTGCAACAGAGTTCTGTTCTACGATAGCGGATAATCTTGTCAATTATGACTGGTCGGACGCGGCAAACAAGACCATGCACAACATGATAGACGCTTTCAGCGACACTCTCGATAAGATAAAGGGGAACCTTGTTCTCGCCGATAATTTATTCAACGGCGGGAACGCTTTCGGCGGCAGTACGGACAATGTCCCCGACATTTTCTCCGGTCTGGAAACGCGCCTGCATCTTGCCGCCGATGTGCTCACGGAATACACCTCAAAAGCGCAGGACACGCTTCAGGAGTATTATAACACCGGCATGGAGACGATGACGGAAGGAGGGCGGCAGGAACAGGAGGCACTTGAAGCATCTGCCGAGAATGAAAGGCTCCGTGCGGAGAAATCCGAGTGGTATGCGGATTATTATTCGCAGCAGAACCAAAGAGCCGCCGATATCGTCGCGGCATCTTATCAGAAAACAGGTGAAGCGGCAGGTGATGCAGCTGCTTCGGTAGATACCCTTGCAGATTCGCTGGACGATCTCGGCGATGCCGACCCCGAAACAGATGCGCTCTACGAAGATTTCAAGGAATTCTACGATAATCTGAAACTGCTCGAAGCACACGGCGATATCGACAGCGAGGAATTCAAGAAACGGCTTTCCGAGCGGCTCAATTCCGACAGCCGATATTTCGCCGTGAAATATACCTCGTTCTGGAGCGAGATAAAGGACAGCTCCGCGCAGGAGCTTTCCGCCGTGACCGACGAGATGCGCAGGGAGTGGTCGGAGATAGAGCACCTCAACAAACTCGGCATCGACGACGATGAACAGACGCAGAAAAAGCGCATCGCTTTTATAAAGAAATACTGCCCCGAATATTCGGACGAGTATTACGATTTCTACAAGGCGGCATACGATCATCAGGCGGAGTTCGATAAAAAATCGCTCGAAGCAACGAAAAAGACGCTCACCGAACAGGCGGACATAGTTTCGGACAAATTATCGAAAATTTCCGGGGAATACAAGTCGAAATACGCGGAGATAAAGAACAGCATCTCCGATTACAAAAACAGCCTTATGGCTGTCGGCAAGACCTTTTCCGTTGACGAGAACACCGACGAGAACGGTGTCACCACACGAACAGTCACGGTCAGCAATGTCGCGGAGCGATTGCAGAAGATGCGCGACTATCACAAGAATATGCTCACTCTGAAAAGCATGGGCGCGGACGCCTCCCCGCTCCGTGAGATAATGGACATGGGTGTGGAGAACGGCGCATATCTCGCGGAACAGCTTCTCAATGACAGCGGCTTTGCGGAATTCAATGAGATGTACAAGCAGTTGAGTGCGGAATCGCAGAAAATGGCAGAGGAATTCTACCAGCCCGAGATCACTGCGCTCAATCAATCGGTGAAAGATCATATCGGAAATGCTTTCGCAGATCTTCCCGAAGAAATGCAGGCGCTCGGAAAAGAAGCTCTC